>NZ_JAKFWH010000050.1 GCF_021731985.1 Nitrosomonas sp. | reverse complement strand
TGCATGGTCGATATTGAGTCGTGGCGAATCCTACCGGAAAGCCGCGTAGTAAGCCCAGCGATAACTGATTAAGTTTAGCAGGAAAGTTTCAACTGGTAATTGCGAAGCAAGATGAATTGATGGCAAATAGGTCAGACCGGTGTAAGTAATTCAGACTTATCCATAGGCTCCCTGCTGATGCAGCACAAGGCAAAGCCGCTAGGGCGATATGAATCTTACGCGCGAAATCCATCATGGCTCGGATAGTTATCGCTATCCAACCAGAAGCCGGATATACGGAAGCAGTTGCACCTTAAAGCTATCACTTTTTGCTTACAAAACGGGAGGAGTCCATATACGGGTTAGCGGTTTCATCGCGTAACCCGCCATTTACTTATTGTTTTGAATTGCTCTCGGTGGGTTACGCGATGCTCACGCATCACTAACCCACCCTACATTTCTGATATCGGTCCATCCAGGAGTTTCAGCGAGTAATACGGGTTGTTGTCACACTTGCAAAGTGATGGTGCGCCAACGATGTGTACAGAGCAGTTGACGCTATGGCAGATAGGCATGCCCGAGAGCCTATCTTCTCAGGTTTTGGCGATAATTTCTTGCAACTCCTGAAACAACAACCGAAAGCTTTTCGGCGGTTTATCAGCCGCTTTTTCCTTATGGGCGTTGCGAATTAATAATCTCAAATGCTGCAAGTCGGCAGCCGGGTATTTCTGCGCAAACTCGGTGAGTGCGTGTTCATCGGCCAGAAGACGTTCGCGCCAGCGTTCGAGCTGATGCAGCCGGGCGGTTTGGTGTACCGACACCTGATGCCAGGAGTCGAGCTTTTCTTGGATCGGCAGTGCATCAATTTCGCGCATCAAGCGGCCTATGTATTGCATTTGCCGGCGGCGTGCGCCGTGCTTATTCATGGGGCGGGCAAGATTGATGGCGTCGATTAAAATTTCCGGCAGATCAAATTCGCTCAATTTCTTTTGATCCAGTTCTACCAGTTGCTCGCCAATTTCCTGCAATGCGTGCATGTCTTTCTTGCGCCGGGTTTTGCTCGGCGTTGCGTCTTGTTCGATATCGTTTTCCGGGGTGTTTTGCACGGTAACCTGTGTAATGCGGTGTTAAGAAGCTGCTATCATAGCGCTTTACAAGAATATTTTCGCCTTTGATTTGTTTTTTTAACGATTGAAGCTTTTTATCTAAAATCCAGTTTAAATTCTCTGTCACAACGCTACTTATGAACAATTTACCCGTTTTAGAATCCCGATTCTCATATCCGCTAAGCACGCTGCAGCAAATTGCCCAAGACATTTTGGCGCATGCCAAAAAAGGCGGTGCGACTGCTTGTGAAACCAATGTATCCGATGGTTTTGGTCAAAACGTTACCGTGCGCCAGAATGAAGTTGAAACGATTGAATATAATCGTGATAAGGGACTGTCGGTGACCGTTTATATTGGGCAGAAGCGCGGCCATGCCAGCACCTCCGATTTCTCGCCGCAAGCTATCAGCGATACGGTTTCTGCCGCTTTATCGATCGCCCGCTATACCGCGAACGACGATTGTGCCGGATTGGTGGAAGCAGAGCTATTGGCGCAAACATATCCGCACCTGAATTTGTACTTTCCCTGGGAATTGAATGTCGAGGGGGCCATCGAATTGGCAAAAGAGTGCGAACAAGCGGCCTATGCGGTGGATAAGCGCATAACAAATTCCGAAGGCGCCACGATTTCAGTCAGTGAATCGCAATTTATCTATGCGAATAGTCTGGGCTTTATAGGGGGATATCCACTTTCCCGCCATAGTATCAGTTGCGCCATGATCGCTGAACAGGGTGACAGCAAGCAACGGGATTACTGGTATAGCGTTGCGCGTGATGCCGCGGATCTGGAAGCGGTGGAAAGCATCGGGAAAAAAACGGGTATGCGCAGCGCGGCACGGCTGGGAGCAAGGAAAATCGCCACCTGTGAAGTGCCGGTGCTGTTTGAAGCGCCGATCGCTTCCGGTTTGATCGGACATTTTGCTTCGGCGGTGAGCGGCGGCAATCTTTACCGGAAATCTTCCTTTTTGCTGGATAGCATCGGACAACAGGTTTTTGCACCCGATATTCAGATTCTTGAATTGCCGCATCTGCACAAAGGGCTGGCCAGCAGCGCATTTGACGATGACGGCGTGGCGACAGTCGAACGCAAGGTGGTGGAAAATGGCATCGTGCAGGGTTATTTTCTGAGTAGTTATTCGGCCCGGAAACTGGGGTTGCGCACAACTGGAAACGCCGGCGGCACGCATAATCTGATTATGCAGAATGCGGCGCCGCTGCGTTTCGATGCGCTATTAAAGAAAATGGGTACTGGTTTGCTGGTAACGGAATTAATGGGACATGGCATCAATGCGGTGACAGGCGATTATTCGCGCGGCGCTTCCGGCTTCTGGGTTGAAAACGGTGCAATCAGTTACCCGGTCGAGGAGATCACCATTGCTGGCAATTTGAAAGATATGTTCCAAGGAATTCTGGCGATTGGTGACGACGTCATAGTGCGCGGATCCAAACAGTGCGGGTCGGTTTTGATCGACCGCATGACCATAGCCGGTGGTTGAAAACATTGCATTGTATGGGTCGATTGTCTCAACACCAAACAGCGCGATGGGAATTTACCGAACGGTGTGGTTCCGTTTGTTTTCTTGTAAGAGCTTATGAATACTCTCGTGATGTTTTTTAGCTGGTAGAAAAATAACTCGCCGGATTCCAAACAGGAAGCTCTACATTCATCTCTTCCTCAGAAGAAAAATAAACTCCTTGTCAGATTCAGATAGCGATAATAACTCATTCCCAGTTTGCTCAGCAAAAACCTGGAAATCAATCACGGAACCCGGATCAGTGGCAACAATTTTCAAGGTTTGTCCGCTGATCATTCCAGCCAGCGATTGTTTAGTACGTAAGATGGGCAATGGGCAAACTAAGCCACGCGCGTCCAGTTCTTTGTCTATTTTCTGCATTTTCCGGTAGAGTAAATTGGTTGGTATCAGATTCTAAAAACACTATTTCTGATCGTTGTTATTCTTCTTCAAGAAGCGATCAAGAATTTGATTGAGTTGATCCGGGTTAAAAGGTTTAGGCAGGAAAGCATTCATTCCCGCTTTTATGAATTCTTGTTGATCATGTTCTTTCGTGTTAGCGGTTAGAGCAATAATCGGCATATCAGTCAGGTGCAAATCTTGGCGAATGTGCTGAGTCGCTTCCAGTCCATCCATTTCCGGCATTTGGATATCCATAAAGATTAAATCGAACGGATGAGACTC
>NZ_JAKFWH010000086.1 GCF_021731985.1 Nitrosomonas sp. | reverse complement strand
GGCCTGCAATTGCCATAACCAGCGGGAATGATGTGCCGCGGCTATACAGTGGCAGACGGGTCATCGCGTACAGGTATGAGGCTATGCCACATACAATGTACATCGGGAATGAACCATAAAACACCACGACGTGACTTGGGGTAAAGCTGGTGTCACGAATAATCACTTGGTGCCAGGATGCATCTTGTTCGGTGAAGAAGCTGCCGCCCCAGTAAACACCAAATAAATAAACTCCCAGCCACATCATCCAGTAGAAATAACGTTTGATCTCTAACTTAGGATCCAAGTTGTCCAGTTGTTCTTTCGTGTCACGGGTCTTCAGTATCCAGCCCCAGGTGATCAATGCAAATAAAGGCATCAGGGTCATGTGTACGCGCCACAGCCCCATCCACACTTTGTCAAATTCCGGTTCCATCGAGTCCATGCCATGTGAATAAGCAAATGTCCTTTGATACCAGATCCAAAATATCGCTACCAATAACATGGTGAGCATTCCTATCTTGTAGTACTTGGAATCGTACCACAGCGACATGTCATAGTTAGCGCTCGAACTCGCGTTCGTTGTGCCATAAGTTGTTGCCATTTTTGTTACCTCCTATTAATTAATTCGACAAGCTAGTTAATAGAAATCAGTGCTTAGTATGAAAAATATAACTTCAACCAAACACCCTCATAGGACAGGTCATTTCACAAGGAAAGTTCCCATCAATCCCCAAAAAATCAAGTCATGATAAACCATGCACTCTACCGAGTAATTGTTACCCGCACATAAAATACTGATTTATATTTTAGTAAAAGATCAATTTAAATGCAGTCGATTAGCAAATTAATCAAAGAGATTCCGAATAAAAATACCTTGAAATTTGTCATAAAAATGTCACAAAAATGTAACTGTCATAAAACTGTAACATTCCTACGATATAAAGATTGCCATCTTTTAAACCCTGGATCAAAGACCGATCATGCGATTATTCAGACTTACCATGGCAATCCTAGTTGTAATAAATTTAAGCGTCATGTCCAATGCTTTTGCGCTTGACTTATATGTTGACACAAAAACCAAGCAAATTTTTGCAGAACCCGGGCCTGGCCGAGTACATATGGGTACATATGAAAAATCTGGGCAAGCATCTGCTAAAACAGAAACACCGAAAATACCCGCGGCTCCATCGCAAACTATGGCCGAATCTTCGAAAAACACTGAAGTGACTGAATTAGCCCCAGCCCATGAGTATCAGAGAACAGAAGCGGGCGATAAGACCAAGGGTGATCGCCTTACAAGGTTGCGAGAAAAAGCTGAAAAAGAACAACTTAAGAACCAAGTTTCAGTACTCGACGAACGCGTCAAGGAAGTTGAAAAAATACACGGAAATTTTGATGACCGTGGTCTGCATTGGTCAACCAAGGATGGCAATTTTTCAGTATCGCTCAATGGACGGATACAACCTGCCTCACAATACAATTTTATCAATGAACCTGACCCTGCTTTCGGAACCAACACGCCCAATGAATTGAATAGCGGCATGAATATCCGCCGTGCACGTCTTGGCGTTGAAGGTACTTTTTACAAAGTATGGGATTATAAGTTCGAGTACGACTTTAGCCGTGGTAATGGTTCAGTTGGATCTGGAATTACCGACGCATTTGTACGCTTAAATCATACCAATGCATTATCTTATAAAATTGGCTCATTCAAGGAGCCATTCAGTTTGGAAGAAGCCGCTAGTAACCGTTACCTAACTTTCATTGAACGTCATATGTCGGTCAACTCATTCGTCGACAATCCGAATACTTACAAGACAGGTATCGGCGCCAACTACGCGGTTCAACGGTGGCAGACCGGATTGGCTTTTCAAACAGAACCTATTGGTTCTTGGTCGGCTGCTTCCACCTCAGTAAACGCCAACGGCAATCAAAGCCGCAATAACGGTTCTGGCGATACCGGCTGGCAAGGCATTGGCCGTATTAGCGGTCGTCCCTGGATGGAAAGCGAAACCAAATTTATGCATGTCGGTATCTCTGCAGGGCACACTGCAGTTAACACCCAGTATCGGGCTGACGGCACGATGGTTGGTGAAGGATCAAACGGCGGCGGCGGCGGGATGTCGTTCTTTGCCTTCCCAGGAACCAACGTAGATCGCACCAACATACTGAATACCGGCAACTTGAGTACAGGCGCTCTGAGCGATCCGCTTCACCGCCGCGTGAGCAGTTACGATCGTTATGGCGCAGAATCCTGGCTTGTTTATGGCCCGTTCTCTGCACAAGGCGAATACTTACGCACCAATATCAATGGTACTGGATACAACGATGAACATCTGACAGGCTATTACGGTTTTGCAAGCTATTTCCTGACCGGCGAATCTAAGGCTTATCATGTCAGAAATGGTGCGGCAAACCGGATTAAACCTAATCGTCCTTTTCAGTGGAACGGCGCAGGCTGGGGCGCATGGGAAGTCGCTGCAGGCTATGATTACATTGACATGAACTCTGGCGTGATCAAAGGCGGAAAAGCAGATATGGTTAGGTTCGGTTTAAATTGGTATCCCCATTCGAATGTTAAATTCCAAAGCAATGTTATTTACATGCTGGATATCAACACAGCGGGAACTCCAACCACGAACACAAATGGGTATTCAGGCGGCGCTGGTGCACGTACTCACGGATGGAATAATGCTGATTTTGGCTCATTCCTGACGCAGGTTACCGTTGACTTCTAAATTTGTTTGAGAAATCAGCAGCTAAAATTGCAGCTCAGCAAACCGGGAATTCGGAATCATGACATGAATTCCCGGTAATATCAGGCTTCGATTCTTCTAACGAGCATTTAAATTCTTATCCACTAAGAACTACTATTGTCCACAAACATGCGTTATATTCTCATACATAGCCTACTGAATTTGTTAGTCAAGTTGCAGCTATCGCAATCAAGTGGAGGGTGAAATGTTACAATTACACAACCTGAAGTTACTGAGCATGTCTATTTTATTGAGTGGATCAATCAGCATTATCAGTGCTGCAAATGCTCAATCAATTATCAAAATTGATGGCTCCAGCACCGTTTATCCGATCACTAAAGCAGCCGCAGACAAGTTTCAGATCGCAAAAAAAAATTCTATCACCGTAACCGTTGATATCTCCGGTAGCGGTGGAGGCTTCAAGAAATTCTGCCGCGGTGAAATTGATATCGTTAATGCCTCCCGCCCGATTCTAAAAAATGAAATAAATGACTGCAAAAATTCCCGTGTGCAATTTATTGAGATCCCTGTAGCATTTGATGCATTAACTGTGACGGTGAATCCGGAGAACACTTGGAGTACAACCATGACGGTCGCAGAACTGAAGAAAATATGGGAACCCGCTGCTCAAGGTAAAATCACCAAATGGAATCAGATAAATCCGGCATGGCCTGATGAATCCTTCAAGCTCTACGGTGCAGATACTGATTCCGGCACCTTCGATTACTTTACCGAAGCCATCGTTGGCAAAATCAGATCAAGTCGAAATGATTTCACCGAATCTGAGAATGACAATGTATTAGTAGAAGGCGTAGCGAGTAACAAAAATGGGTTGGGTTTTTTTGGCTTTGCCTATTACATCGAGAATCAAACTAAAGTAACAGCAGTTGCGATAAACAATGGGAAAGGCGGCATTCTCCCATCTGTCGAAACCGTTGAAAATGGGAATTATCAGCCGCTATCCCGCCCTATCTTTATCTATGTCAATGCTAAAGCAACGGAGAAACCTGAAATCAAAGAGTTTGTTGAATTTTATATGAAGAATGCCATTCTCCTAGTAAAAGAAGCCGAATTTTTCCCATTACCGCCCAGAGCCTATACCACTATGATGGAGCACTTTAACAAGAAAAGAGTGGGCACAGTATTCAATGGTGTATCGGCTGTAGGCCTCACTATCGACGAACTAATCCGACGGGAAGGCCGCTTAGAATATGATAATTATTAGAGATTTTGTCACGAAATATTGACTCCGAGAATAACATCTTGAATTTAAGAGGGTGCAAGAAGACTCATGAAAACTTCAGCAGAGCGCGCGGTTTGTCATAGAACTTATCATAAATCTAGCAGAAACATGCAATCTATGAACAGAGAGCACCGTAATAGTAGACCGCTACTCCCGCAATTTTTCATCAAAACTGATTAAAAATAGAGTATCTTCAATTCCAAAGTTTTACCAAAACCGCTGTCTACGCGATTCCCGTTTTCTATCACACATTGCGCATTAGCATTCAATACCCCTACACCTTGATCTGGTTTGGACAAGAGTAATATTAAAGAGTAAAATTCCGGCTCTTTACACTGGGTATTTTAATCGGAGAAATTTATGACAGTCACAATCGACCAAAAAGCACAGGTAGTGCGCGAT
>NZ_JAKFWH010000054.1 GCF_021731985.1 Nitrosomonas sp. | reverse complement strand
GCTTTGCCAAATCAATACCCATACGTGTAACATTCATTTGACTCCTCCTCTTTTGACTATTCAATGAAAATTATAGTCTGGCACATTACGATGCCGCTTAGTTGGAGGAGTCCATTCCATTGCCCTACATTTTTTCAGCATGCAACATCCAGATATGTGCTGCAACACAACGCACACGATGGCCTACCAATACGGATACGATGCGGCCATGCGCATATTTCTCCCCAATGAAATTTCATTCTGGATACATGTGTACCCAGCTTGCACACGCAGTAATAAAATCCAAAGTTATTCAATCAAATCGGCGATACCATGATAAATTATCAGTATCCTAAAAAAAGCTGTTACGTTTAATTACATTTTTTTCGTCGTACGGGGAGTCATTGATGAACGAGTTTATTACCAAAATTGGGAAATTTGTTTCGATTGAAGCGCTGATAGAAAGAGGTTGGCTAGAGGTTGTACAAATTTTAATGCCTATCTTCATTTTAGTTTTAGTATTCCTTGGGTTGAGTTTTTTTATTCAAAACAAACGATGGAAAACCGCGGCTTCCGTTGTATGCGCTGTCCTGGCACTGGTTTATTTGCCGTATGAGCTCTATCGCCAATCGATTGTATCAGCCAGGGCGGATGCGAATGTTCGGGAGATTCATAGCAACCTGCAGGACATATTAAATTCCGCTAATTTAAGCCATTTGAAAGATGTCGCGGATAAAGAAGTTGCTACCAACATGCTGGATCAACTGATTCTTGGCCTCGATCAGGAGAAGAAAAAAGATCTCCTGCTGATTGCGTGGTTGGTTGCGGAGAATGAGAAAGATGCACTCAATCAGGTCGACGGCAAGCAAAAAGTACTCGCCGATGACATCAAATCGAGCTTGAGTGCGGCCAAAACAGAAATTATCGACTCACGGCCGCCTATTGAGAAAATCTCTGACACAATCGTGAAGAAGCTGGATGATGATGTAAAACAATTAGTCGAAAAGAAGATGCGAGCATTTAAGCAGGAGATTGACAGTTCATTGGATGGCTTCAAAGAAGGTATCAATACCTTTGTTCAAGGCGAACTCAACAACTATCAGGAGAAATTGGCTGGCATTACCCAACAGAATGTTGATGAATTAAAAAATTACTCCGGCAAAGCCAATCAGGCTTTTGCTGAGCAAGCCAAAAAAATCAACCAAGAATCAATGAAGAAACTGGATGAAACAAAACAAAGTATTGATGGAATTGGCGTCACAATTTCGGATATCAATTTAAAGAATATTGCTCAGCAAGTTAAGCAACTTTCGGCTTCGTTAGAAATTGCTCAGAAAAAGAATGACGTTCTATTTGAATATAACGAATGTATGAGAACTGCTGGACTGCTAGATTTAGGTGGCAAGGTAGAACACTGTAAAAGCAAATTGAATCAGGATATGAGCAACCTGAAATAAGCCGCATAAAACAAACTTGAATGGGATGGTTCTGCAGTACACAAAATCCATCCCATCCAAGTTTTAAATTGATACGGTATTTTTTACGCAGCGATTCTATTGACAGAATTCTCCCACATTGAGTCTTCCACCGGTCACTGCCTTCCCAGCTAGCGAGGCCGTAGGAATGGTTTTTTCTAAGATGGCCGCTTTAATCTGCGCCGCGGTTGCGCCGGGATTTCTTGAAGCATAAAGCGCCGCCGCACCCGTTACGTGCGGGGTGGCCATCGATGTTCCGCTGAACGAAGAATATTTATTGTAAGGAACAGCAGACCAAATTCCAGATCCCGGAGCCCCAAGATCCACGGTTGTCGCACCATAATTTGAAAAAGAAGCTCTTGAACCATCACTGGCAATGGCTGCGACCGCAATCACACAGTCGTAATCTTTACCATTCGAGGTACACTGGTAGTTCGAAGGATAATTTGGCGTCGTATCGTTATTATCGCCCACGCCATCTGCGCCGCCATTACTTGCTGCCGCAATGAACAAGATTCCTGCATCTCCTCCTCGGTTAATCGCATCCAGTAAAGCTTGCGAGAATCCGCCACCGCCCCAGGAATTATTCGTAGCGACAATATTTAATCCATGGCGAGTCTTTAAATCAGTTATATAGTCTACCGCTTTAATCGCATTGGCAGTTGTTCCACCATTCTGACCTAAGAATTTAGCGGATATATAAGTAGTATTCCAGTTGACACCGGCGACACCTTTATTGTTACCACCTTTCCCCGCAATTGTGCCGGCGACGTGTGTCGCGTGACTATCAACAAGCCCTTGCAAACCACCGTCATAAATTGTTCTATTATTGCCAGCGAAATCCCAGCCATGAATATCGTCGATCTTGCCATTACCATCATTGTCGATACCGTCGACAGGATCAAAACTGTTTGTCCATACATTTGCGATTAAATCAGGGTGGTTAAATTGAATCCCTTCGTCGATAATGCCAACATAAACGCTATTACTACCCGTGCATCCTGCCGCCCAGGCCTCATCCGCTTGGCTGCCAAAGCCATTTACCGGCGGAGTAGCATCATTTCCATACATTCCCCATAGCGATCCATTGGTGTAATACGTGTCATTTGAAGTTGCCTGGTGCGTGTAAATCCAATTGGGTTCTGCAAATTCAACGATAGAATCATCTTTAAGCAGCCTAATTGCCACATGCTGTGATAAATCTGGTTGAAAACGAACCCTTAGCAAATTCCCACGCCCTTCAGAAGTCATCAAGTGCGTTCTGATTCTCTCCAAAACTTCACCCCTAATTTTACCCAGCACACGATTCTCGTCTTCATCTACACTGTTAGCACGAAACTGGACTAAAAGCTCACCGGGAACAAAATTAGGTTGATTCGAAATAGCCGTAGGATTATTGTTTTCATTTCCCTTTGCTTGCACAGAAGATAATAATGGAAAGAAAGTTAAAGCAGATAATACAACCGTAAGCAAACGCTTCATGCGAGCCTCCTAAAGATTAAATACTGCAAAGTCAAAGTACCCATTCATTTCTTGTTAACGTCAGGGCTATGCGATGTTTTAAGAACTTCTTTTACCTTAAATGCGCATAGGTTTCAAGAAAAAAAACCATGTTTGTCAATCTTTAGAATTGCGTTCCGATTGTGTCAATAGATGCGGCCATAGACGTTGCATCGCCAGAAAGGTAAAAGAAGCCGACCAAGTAATCATCGCTAACCCTGCCAAACCTTCAGCAGCAGTTAATATCCGTATGGCTCCAACCGGTAATAGGTCGCCAAATCCGACTGTCGTATACACAACGGATGAAAAATAAATAAAATCAAACAAACTTCCTTCGGTCATTCCGGTGATATGCCCCAATCCAATGCCATGCTGCATGACGATATAGCCCAAAGCAAATATAAGAATTTCCAGCACATGCGCTACCAGTAATCCAAGCATCACAACCAGCACTCCAATGCGTTTATGCATATGTATACCCACTGTACGGCTTAAGAAACGCAATGCCTCATAATGTAATACTACGCAGACTGTCACGATAACCATGGAGATTGCGAATGCTACTAAGTAGAAAGTATGTTCATTCATTATTAACAGGTAAATTACCTATCACAAACCGCATTGTAGGCACATATAATAGAAGTTGCTTTCATCGAATAAAATTTTGATGTTTACATTGTTCGATGCGTCGCTGTTTTACCTCACATAGCCATGTGAATAGCGGAAACAAGCCAATACTTATCATCATAAGGAGAATTCATGGGCCAGGTAACTGAAATTGTAGGCCGTGGTCTGGCACGGTTCCTAACCAAGCCGGTGCGCCAAAGCACTCAGGTCGCTACGATCAGCCAGGAAAAACTCGCAACAGCCTTGCAACCCGGAGATGTCTTATTGGTTGAAGGAAATACCCGTGTCAGTGTCGCTATCAAATATCTTACGCAATCCACCTGGTCACATGCAGCCCTGTACATCGGCGACGTATTACCTTCCAACACTCCCTGGCAGCTTCCGCAGGTACTGATTGAAGCCGATCTGAAGGAAGGAGTGCGCGCAATAACATTGGCACACTATGCGCAAATGCACACCCGGATTTGCCGTCCTGTCGGTTTGAATGATGAGGATCGCAAGCGGGTTGTCGATTATGTCATTGCACGCATCGGCCAACACTATGACCTCAAACACATTTTCGATCTCCTACGCTATCTTCTACCCACTCTACCCGTTCCCACGAGATTCCGCAGACGCCTGCTGGCCCTAGGCAGCGGCGACCCGACGCGCGCAATCTGTTCAACCTTGATCGCACAGGCTTTCGAATCGGTGCGCTATCCGATCTTACCGGAGATTCAACGCGCCTGGTCAGATGATCCGATGCGCGCTGATTGCTATGCAGAGATCTATCACATACGCCATCACAGTCTGTACACACCGCGCGATTTTGACATATCACCCTTCTTCGATATTATCAAACCAACAATTGAAAATGGCTTTGACTACCGCTCACTCGCCTGGAGTGATGCTACTCACCTCGAGCAGATTCCATGCAAATCAACCGAGTGAATAGCATTTAAATTGATTGCTAACTGCTGAGCTCGTGATTCATGTGCACTGCCTGTGATAATGGTTCCGCCACGCCATTGGAAAGTATAAACACACGATCTGCCGCATTGATGACAGCCGGTTGATGAGAAACAGCAATAACCGTCAAATCTTTGGCTAGATTCTGTAGCGTTTCGCAGATAGTTTTTTCGCTTTCAGGGTCCAGTGCGCTGGTAGGTTCATCCAGAATTAAGAAGGATGGGCTGTGGGCCAGCGCCCGCGCAATGGCGACACGCTGGCGTTGTCCGCCGGAAAGTAACCCGCCGCGCTCACCCACAACCGTTTGCAATCCTTCCGGCAAAGCACTGACAAAATCCCATGCGCCGGCCTGGCGTAGCGCTCGTTCTGCATCGGCGGCAGTCAATGCGGGCTCTCCGACCAAAATGTTATTCATTACCGTGTCATGCAACAAAATAGTGTCTTGCGAGACATAGCCAATCATGTGGCGCCATTGGCGCAGATTGATGTCATGCAGCGATATGCCGTCAATCTGAACTTCGCCGGATTGCGGCTCGGCCAATCCACAGAGGAGATCCAGCAAAGTACTTTTACCGGCGCCGGATGGCCCCATGACTGCAGTGAATGAGTTGATCGGTATTTCGATATTCAGATCTTTGAAAATAGTTTTCTGGCCATACTCAAATTTAACATGCTGCAATGTAATGCCTTTTTGCAGCGTAGGTTGCAGTGTTCCCGTTGCCCTCTCTGCCGCCGCACGAGCATCTTCGGCAGCCTTACGTAAAGCCCAGTAAGCGCTTTCTTGCGCGGCCAGTTGCTGGTGTCTGCGCTGTGTTTTATTCAGTAATCCCAGAATACGTGTCAGCAAAAAAACCATCAGCATGACTTCCGGCAAGGATAATTGCCACACCACCAAGGCCAGATATAAGCCGCTGGCTGTCAGAGCAGCTAGTATGGGTTCCTGCAGCGCGGTTAGCGCAGCTCGATTCATCACTTCCCGGCGCGTGGCTTTTTCCAGGTGTTGCGTCTGTTCGTGCAAAATAGCGTCGGCTACGTTATCTCGCGCCATGGCTTTCAGCGATTTCACCGAACTGAGCACATCGGATAAGTATGTTAATAAATTACGTAGCAATTGGGTTTGCTTGTTCCCTGCACGCCGGGTTGCGCTGACTAAGCGATTCAGCACAATTAATAGGAATAAGCCGATAATTAATGAAGCCAGTGTCGCTTCCCATGAAATAAACAATGCTACGACGGCGTATACCAGCACTTGAATGGCGAGTGCCAGCACATTTACGCTGTGCTCAAAACCGTTGGCTGCGCGATACGCTTCCGTCGCAACCGAGTTGGCGAGTGATCCAACGGGTTGCCGCAAATAGTATTGCCACTTGCTGGCGAGCAAAGCTTCAATCAGATCCAGGCGTAAGGCCGTCGCCACATGTGCAACGGTGTAACCTACCTGGCGATTAGCCAACAGCAACACCACGCCTTTGAGAAACATACCGCCAACGATAATGATCAAGATCGCATCCAACGTGGGTTCAATGCCGATATCTTGCAGCGCTTTCTCCATGAATTTACCGATGCCCGAATCGCCCGATTCGCCTGAATCACCGACAGCGATCGACAATAAAGGCAGCAGTGCCGTCAAACTCAGCCCTTCAGCGATACCGGCAACCAGCAGTGCAATCAGAACAAAAGCGCTGCGCCGGGGAAAGACCATGATGTACGTAAATAAAGTACGCATAAGCCGGCTATAAAAATGGATGAGAGGTCGGTGGTTTGTTTACGTAGTCGTTATGCATGGGGGATATCGCATAAAACGCCGTCGATCAATTGCTTGATTTGTTGGGCCCGATTGGCAAGGCGGGAATCGTGCGTGACAATGACCAGGCTGGCATTAATTCTATGGTTCAACTCCAGCATCAAATCAAAGACGCTTTCAGCCGTCTGCCGGTCAAGATTTCCGGTAGGCTCATCAGCCAGAATGCAGGCAGGTTGTGTAACCAATGCACGCGCAACCGCAGCGCGCTGACGCTCACCGCCGGATAATTCACCCGGCGTATGTGTCAGACGATGACTCAATCCAACTTGTTTCAAAATATCTTCTGCCCGGTCATACGCTTCCCGGTTCGGCAGGCGACGAATCAGCAGCGGCATAGCCACATTTTCCAGCGCGCTGAATTCCGGCAACAAATGATGAAACTGATAGATGAAGCCGAGCGAACCATTACGTAACCGGCAGCGCTCTTCTTCATTGATTTGCGCGATATCTTGTCCGAGAATCCGGATATTCCCGCTTGTCGGCGCATCCAATCCGCCCAGTATATGCAGCAACGTGCTTTTACCGGAACCGGAGGCACCGACAATCGCCAACATTTCTCCTTTAATCAGATCCAGATTAACGCCTTTCAATACCGGAACTGCCAAATCACCCTGAGAAAACTGTTTAACCAAATTGCGGCAAGAAATAACGGTATCATTCATAGCGTAACGCCTCCGCCGGATTCACTTTGGAAGCACGATAACTGGGATAAATCGTTGCCAGCAGACTGAGGACAAATGATGTCACAGCAACGGTGGTGATATCTGCCATCTGTGGATCGGTTGGAATGGTGCTGATGTAATAAATTTCTCGCGATAAGAACTGAACGTGGAACAAACTTTCAATAAACGCCACCACCTCACCCACGTTGTAGGCTAACA
>NZ_JAKFWH010000087.1 GCF_021731985.1 Nitrosomonas sp. | reverse complement strand
CGGCTAAGATTCCACAAAACTTGCTGCGCAAATCGCCAGTACTTCTACCCGAAGTCTCTGAGATGGATACAGTGCGCCATTACACACGTTTGTCACAAAAGAATTTCTCGATTGATACCGAGTTTTACCCGCTGGGTTCATGCACGATGAAATACAATCCACGCGCATGTAACTCATTGGCCATGCTGCCGCAATTTCTTTCCAGGCACCCGCTTGCACCGGAAGACACCGGACAGGGTTTTCTTGCCTGTATGTATGAATTACAGGAAACGTTAAAAGCGGTCACCGGCATGGCAGGTGTGAGCCTGACGCCAATGGCCGGTGCGCAAGGTGAGTTGATCGGTGTCATGATGATTCGTGCTTACCATGAAGCACGCGGTGATTTTGCACGTACTGAAATTATTGTGCCGGATGCGGCGCATGGTACTAACCCGGCTACCGCTGTGATGTGCGGTTTCAAGGTAGTGGAAATTGCCACCGACAAAGAAGGTAATGTCGATCTGGCTGCATTAAAAGCCGCTGTCGGACCCCAAACCGCCGGATTGATGCTAACTAATCCCTCCACATTGGGCGTATTTGAAAAAAATGTTGCCGAAATGAGCCGCGTTGTGCATCAGGCGGGTGGATTACTGTATTACGACGGCGCCAATCTTAATGCCGTACTGGGTAAAGTTAAACCGGGTGATATGGGTTTTGACGTCATTCACATTAATCTACACAAGACATTCTCCACACCGCACGGTGGCGGCGGACCGGGTTCTGCGCCGGTGGGTGTTGCCGAGCGCTTGCTGCCATTTATGCCGATTCCTATCGTTGCCAAGGAAGGGGATACTTATCGCTGGGTTACTGAAAAAGAAAAGCCTCAATCAATTGGCCGGTTATCGGCTCACATGGGTAATGCCGGTGTTTTGCTGCGCGCTTATATCTATATTCGTTTGCTGGGAATGCATGGTATGCATCGCATTTCTGAGTTTGCTACATTGAATGCCAATTATTTGATGGCCGAGCTGAGTAAAGCAGGTTTTGAAATAGCCTATCCGACACGTCGTGCCAGCCATGAATTTATTGTCACACTGAAAGATATTAAAGATAAAACTGGTGTGACTGCGATGAACCTGGCTAAGCGCCTGCTCGACAAAGGCTATCATGCACCGACCACGTATTTCCCGATGCTGGTGCCCGAATGCTTATTGATTGAACCGGCTGAAACGGAATCCAAAGAAACGCTGGATGCGTTCGTCAAATCCATGAAAGAAATTCTGCAGGAAATTGAGCTGCAACCTGATCTGGTAAAAGGCGCGCCACACACCATGCCGGTACGTAAACTGGATGATGTCAAAGCAGCACGCGAACTGGATTTGACCTGGAAGCCAAGCGCCTGATCAAGAAGAATCATCTCGTTACATTCAGCATTACGGCAGGGGAAATCTCAGATTAATCAAGTGTAAGGATATCTGATAAACCTGCCGTCTCAACCTAATCTTTCTAACTATTGTTATCAAAACTATGCGCACACTGATTTGTGGTTCTATCGCTTACGATAATATTATGGTCTTCCCGGATTATTTTAAAAATCACATTCTGCCCGAAAAGATTCATGTATTGAATGTTGCATTTCTGGTTCCTGAGATGCGTCGTGAATTTGGTGGGTGTGCCGGGAATATCGCCTACAACTTAAAGATGTTGGGTGGTGAACCGATTATGATGGCCGCCGTTGGCGATGATTATGCACCTTATGCTGCACGGTTTGAACAATTACAGCTGACCCAGCAACATGTGCAGCATATCCCAGATACCTTTACCGCTCAGGCATTCATTACTACTGATCTGGATGATAATCAGATCACCGCGTTTCATCCGGGTGCAATGAATTTTTCGCATCTCAATTCTGTGAAAGATACAAGTGATATCCGGCTAGGGATCATCGCGCCGGATGGTCGTGATGGAATGATGCAACATGCCCGAGAATTCCATGAAGCTGGCATCCCATTTGTTTTTGATCCGGGTCAGGGGTTGCCGATGTATAACGGTGAAGAACTGTTGGATTTCATCGATAAAGCGGATTATATCGCCGTCAATGACTATGAAGGCCAGATGCTGCAAGACCGTACAGGACGTAGTCTTGAATCGCTGGCGAACCAAGCCAAAGCGTTGATCATCACACTGGGTGCGCAAGGCTCTATCATTTACGCCGATGGCAAAAAAATTGAGATTCCCTGTGTCAAACCCAAAGATGTTGTCGATCCAACCGGTTGCGGCGATGCGTATCGTGCCGGTCTGTTGTACGGCATTGTCAATAATTTGGATTGGCAAGCAACCGGGCAACTCGGCTCATTGATGGGTTCCTTAAAAATCGCCCAGAAAGGCGGGCAGAATCACCGGTTTTCTCGTGATGAGATTGATCAATACTATTTTGAGAGTTTTGGCGCTCATCTCTTCTAAGATTGTTTATTCACATCGGTTTTTTTGTGGATTTTTTAAATGCTGTAAACAACTTACCAGTTTATGAATAATAGTAGAAGGATTATCAGTTTGATTGGCAGTAGACTCATCCAGTGCTCTTTGAGCGTTGGTTTTAGCTGAATCCAGCTTTAATACTAACTCTCTAAATATTCCTAGGTCCCCCTTTTGATACCCTGGTAAGTATTCTTTTAGCTTATCGATTGTTCCGTCACCAGCACTTTTATTTCCAATTGCATTAAAAGGCTTAGCCGTATAAGCGAAGTGTAGTAATAACCAGTATTCAAAACAAGGCACTGAGTTAATAGCGGTAAAAGACTTTTTGCTAGTAATAGCATTAAGTGTTTTTTGATATGTCGTATGTTTATCCTTATCAAACACGCAATAAATTTTATCGTAAGGATCATTGTCTTTTTTTGCCTTGCGGCCACATTTCTGAGCGTGCTGATAAACGCTCCATGGATCCGATCCACAATTGCCATCTACCACAACATTTGCTGTATTGAGTTGGTAATAGTCTTTCAACTCATTGAAATAGTTTGGTTCAGTTTTTTGACCTTCGCAGACAATCAATATTTTCTCATAGCTTGATCGCTTTGCTCTTTTCCTAGCTAAATCCTTTTCGTTTTTTGCTTTACGCTTATAAAAAAGATTTTCATTACCCATTTAATCCGCCATGGCTGTTTTAATACTTGCCAGGTACGGTAATGCACCGTAACGGCCGGAAAGGTATCCGTGCTCAAGGTTTTCCACGCCTTTTCGAGGACTAAAATCGGTTAATGGGTAAAGGGTTGTAACTTGTTGGGAGTTTTTCTCGCAAAACCAGATTTGATCACGGCGAAATACTTTTTGATTTAGGATCGAAGTATCGTGTGTAGTGAAGATCAATTGCGCATTTTTAGGATTAGTTTCCGGGTTATGAAATAAACCAACTAAAAATTTGACCATTAAAGGATGAAGATTGTCATGTAATTCATCTATAACAAGAATATAACCATTCTCTAGAGTATCTAACCAAGGCCCAGCTAAGGCAAATATTTTCTGAGTGCCGTCAGATTCGTCATCTAAATCAAATAAAATCTTTCGGCCTGTTTCTAAGGTATGAACTGTTTTGACTTGTGTAATGGGTTTGTCTTTATATTGTTTTTCTAAATGTCTTTTTATTTCTTCTGGTATATCATCAGGCAGATTTTGCGGATCAAATTTTTCTTTCTCCAATTCAATATCATTAATATCGACATCTGCTGCTTTCAAAAAGGCGATAACTTGTTCTCTGGTATTATCTTTTTCGCAGATTTTCATTGAAAATCCCGGATGCCATCGACCAAATCCTGCAACATGCAACGTGTTGTCGAACCAAGAGAATACAGGAGAGAGCTGTTGGTTATTTAGTTGCATGGCAGTTGAAAGAAATAGAGCATTAGATCGTGTGGTTGCTTTCCAGAGTTCTTTTTTACCCGTTAAGTTACCCATTCCTCCCCACCGATATGACTGACTTTGTTCGTCATAACGTCTTTCAATCCAGCGTTGCGCTTTTCCGGTTGGATAGGCTAACAACCATTCTTCAATAATACGCTTGGGTGTTGCTGAGAATCCATATTGATAACGTATTCCTTGATTAATAAAAGTAACTTCAAACTCAGACGGTTTTAAAGGACTGCCTTCATCTAATAAAAAAGGGGTTATAGGTAATTTTTCATCTGCCTGAATTTTAGCAGATGATTGAAGTACCAGCTGCCGCATAACCTGTAATGCTTTTATAAAATTGGATTTGCCAGCCGCATTTGCCCCGTAAATTGCTGCACTCCTCAGTAGGCTAGGTGCTGCTGGTATCCCTGTAAGAAAAGTGTTGTTATTCGCTAATTCAAGCCCTTTTGCTGCGACCACACTAAGTGAAGCCTGCTCACGAATAGATAGAAAATTACTCACATTGAATTCAATTAACATACTTTAGCGCCATTTATATTGTATTTTATCTTTATTATTGCAAGTTTTATGCAAAAATAATACATTAATTGCAATTTAACACGTTTCTTCCTTCTTATGCTAACAAAATTAATCATACTAACTAACAATAATGATTGTGCATGTGTTATGTTATCCAAGTCAGCTTTGTAAGCATTAGAGGCATTGCTTTAAGACTTTGATCAATCAAGTGTTTTAACAATCAGAATTCTCTTATCCAAACTCAACCCACACCGGCTGATGATCCGAAGCTTCCGTCACAGCATCAATACCATGCGCTTTGAGATGGTTTACCAATCCATCGGTAATAAAAACGAAATCAAAACATTCGGGGCGGTCGACGAAATCTACCGGGTGAATGCCGACTGTCGGCGCATGGTGTGTGCCAGGATGTAATGCCGACCAAGTATCGTGAAAGCTGGGTATGTCATCGCTGAAGGGAGCAAGAATTTGCAATCTCTCAGGCGCTGTGGCAGGGAAATTCAGGTCTCCGCATAGCAAAGCCTGTTTAGGCCGGGGAAAGACTTCGAAGGTTCCGCTTTGTTCTTCTTTCAGAAATTTACGTTGCGACATGGCGCAAGCTTCATGATGTAGGCGACGGATGGCGTCGATTTGGATTTTACGCTGATGCTGCGAGTAGTATTCGAGATGTGTAGTCATTATGCGTAGCGGACCAAAATCCGCTGTCACAATGGCTTCTACCAATACTCGCTGCATGCTGGGTGTGGCTAATTCTGCTTGCCACGGTAAAAGATGTCGCCAGATCTGACCGACGGGTAACCGGGAGAAAATGGCATTGCCAAAAAGACTGCGTCTGCCGTGTCCATCCGGCACATCTGTCGCGGGACCATAAATCGTGGTGTAGCCGGGTAATCCAGCCGATAACTCAGCGATCTGATCTTCACTTTGGCTGCCTGGTAAGCCGGAAAAATTGACAGCAACTTCCTGTAAGCAGATAACATCGAAATCGCCCAGTTGATGAATTGTGCGGAGAATGCGAGAAATATTGACCTGTCCATCCATTCCGCGTCCCCATTGAATATTCCAGCTCAGTAGTTTCATTATTTTCCTCGCGTTATGTCCGTCGGACAATGTTAGTCACCTTGGCCGGAATGTACGGATAGCGTTATTTATTGGATGTATTTTAATCTGTTTTCATTAATTGAGTTTCTCTGACTATTCAGCTTTCATTCAGCCGTAAAACAATACAATCAATTCGAATGAAAAGGTTAGATCAGGTTAATTGAGAATATTTCGGAGCACGCTCAATAATTAACCGCAACACCTAAGAACGTGTGAGTTAAAGATTAATTGGCGAGGTGGCGGACATGAAGAATCTATATTGGATATATTTAATAGTTATCTTGCTTGAACTAACAGCGAATGATTCCGTTTGGGCGCGCGGAGGACATGGGCATGGTCACAGACATAGCCATTTCAATTTAGGTATTAGTGTAGGCGGATATTCTCCTGGTTTTTATGGCTCTGGCTTCTATGGCCCGGGTTCCTATGGATATCGTTCTTATGGCTACCCTGATCCATTTTTCAGTAGACCATATTATAGCTACCCGCCTACAGTAGTCGTGCCGGTAACGCCACCTGTCTATATTCAGCAAGAACAAGCCAGACCGGTCCGGCAACAGACTAATTACTGGCACTATTGTCAGAATCCTGAAGGTTATTATCCGTATGTTAAAAATTGCCCAGGCGGGTGGCTGCAAGTTGCTCCCCAACCACCAGCACAATAATGTAAAGAGGTAAAACATGTTAACAATAAGAGTTCTCTTCATTTTACTGATTGCTTGTCTACTAACTGCGTGTGTTCATATGCCAGCAGGTCCTAGCGTTATGACATTACCTGGTTCTGGCAAAAGTTTTGATCAGTTCCGTTCCGATGAATACGAATGCAGGCAGTATGCGGATGAGCAAGTGGGTGGCACTACTCCACGGCAAGCATCTCGAACCAGCGGTATAGAAAGTGCAGCTATTGGAGCCGGGCTTGGCGCTGCTGCGGGTGCTGCTTTAGGGGGTGGCCATGGCGCTGCTATCGGTGCTGGCACAGGCTTGCTGTTGGGTGGATTGATTGGATCAAGCACCGCTACGACTTCAGGGTATGCCAGTCAGCAGCGATACGACATCAGTTATACTCAGTGTATGTATGCCAAGGGGCATCGCGTCCCCGTTGATGGCAGAATTATGAATAATCCATCGGGTAATAGTGGCAAAGATAGGAGAACTTTAACGCCGCCAGAAAATTTTGTACCTCCGCCACCACCACCTGGCAATCCGCCACCCCCGCCTCCACGATAATGTTTCTCAGTGGCTTGGTATCAAAAAAATAGCAAGCCACTGATGTATCGTCAACTTAAGGCAGACATTATCAATGCTGCATTCTTCGCCGTTTCAGTAACTTATCCGTAAACAAAGCGAGTAACAAGAAGGTGATAATGTAGGGTACGGCAGTAAAGAAAGTATCCGTGTAATTGGTCATTTGTACTCGTAATGGATATTCGTAGTGCAACGGTGGTACGCCTTCTCCTGTAACGAATAAGGTATATTGCCCTTCGTCCAGATTAAATTCACCTTTAATGACGCCATCTGAATGATTGGTTGAATACAAAGAGGTTACCGTATCACTTAATGCTTGGCCGCTGCCTCTTACAATTTTGATAATAATAGGCATGTCACGCAACGCCTGATCAACAAGATCCAAAACCCACAAGGTTTCGCCCTCTTTAGGGATCTCGGTGCAGTATTCCGCTTCCGGATCGTGTTGTGGCTGATAGGTACTCAAATGCACCATACTTCCGGATATATTGCGTACACAAGCATCCGCTTCCAAAGTCACTTTGCCGTGAGCAGCAACTAAGCCAGAATAAAGGGCTACGGAAAGCATAGCTGCTGAAGCCCATATTTTTATTATTTTTCTAATCATATAAACCCCCTACACTTATTGATCAATAATCTACGGAGTATTGCTATACACTTTTAGTTCCATGGCCTGCTTAAAACAGGCCATGGAAAATTGCTACACGTACATAAGTAAGAAATTAAGGAACTATCCGGTTGTTCAGAATCTCTTTGCTTGAGTTATTCCAGATGACGTCGGTCAGGTTGGAGTAACGGGTGATAATTTGTGCTGCTATACCACCTGAGAATAAGCCTGCCCAGCCCAGAATCACAAAGCCCCAGTGCAATGGCGCACTGAACAGTTCTTCCATGAACCAGAATGCATGACCCCATTCGTTCAATCCTACGTTTGGCAGAATCATCAATGGGCCTGCAA
>NZ_JAKFWH010000002.1 GCF_021731985.1 Nitrosomonas sp. | reverse complement strand
GGCTTCGATGGGGGGGGAGACTTCGGAGGCGATTACGGCGGCGCTGACTTCGGAGGGGACTACGGGGGAAGCGACTATGGCGGTGGTTACGACGCCAGTGGCTATTCTGATTATGGTGATTCTGATCAAAGTAACTTTGATCAGAATGGTTACGATCAAAGTGATGCTTTTTATCAGGATGATGGATTTAATCAACCGGAGGATTTTGGGGTGGTCGATGACCCAGGTCAGGGAAGTAATTTTGATCAAAATGGTGCATTTGACCAATCCAATGATACTTATCCGAGTGATAGCGTAGATCAGAGTGCCGGATCACAGCAGAATGATGGATTCGCGCAGGAACCACTTCGAAACGAGCTTGCAACTGTACCTACAGATTCTACTGGAACTGTTGGATCTTCTGACTCTGCTGGAGTCGATCAATCGAGCCAGGACAATGGCGTCACTCAGGGTGATTCTTCGACTCAGACGGTGAATATTGAAAATAATAATACTGACCAGAATCAAAACTCTGGACATGATCATCACGGTGGAGGGCACCATCACCATGGTGGATTTGATTCGGGATTCGGGTTAGGCCTGGGTGTCGGGTTGGGATTTGGATTCGGTCCATGGGGTCCTTTTAGTCCATTCGGTCCTTTTGGAGGTTTTGGCTATTATGGTTTTGGTGTGCCGTTTAGTAGTTTTGGCTTTTACAGTAATCGGGTGGGTGTCGGGCTCTATAATAATCACGTTGGTTTTGGACCCCATCGTTATTTTGATCCTTACTATCCGCTAGGTGGTTACCCTGCTGTAGTTGCAGCGTCTCCGGTGTTTTCGGCACCGATGGTTGCAACTCAACCCAGAACGCCAACTTATGTTCAGCAAAATCAAGTTTCCCGGCCTGCTCCCGTACAGAATAGAAATTACTGGCATTATTGTCGTAATCCAGAAGGATACTATCCTTATGTCAAAGAGTGCGCAGGAGAGTGGATCAAGGTGCCTCCACAACCCTCTTGATTGTTTAAACGAGTGCGTCAGAATGAGGAGGTAGCCTCTGTTCTTATCCACCTGGTTTCGTTTGATTAAATTTCATCAAGGAAAGACGGCAGAATTATTTGATATGGCTAATTACTTCCCAGTCTTCAATATTCCCCGCAGTTTTGTTAAAAATTGGATGGACTCTTATCTTGCTGACTTCTTTGAAGCGAGCATAACGCTGAGGATTTCTATCTTTCAGCTTTCCCAATAAGTGACTGAATTCGTATTCCAGTTGCCCGTTGGTGATTGTAATCTTTTCTGTACAATGCTGATCAGTGATTTTATTTCTGTCAAAGTGATAACCCCGGCTTCCTGCCTCATCTGCAACAAACCCCAAATATGCAGCGATAGCGCCAACAGGATTTGCTGTATTCTTGAATCTTGTTAATTGAGGGTGATTTTTATATCCCTTGGTATGGCCTTGCAGAACCTTCTGGGCTAATAGACCTTCGCGCCACAAGGCTACTAAACCTTTAGCATCTAAATAATAGGGATGTATTGACCAAAGTCGCATAATAATCGATTGAGTTGGGTTTCTTGTCTTGCGGATTCATTTTAAACATATTGTCTGCTTGATTTTAGCGATATTCATTATTCTGACAATACACCGAGTAGAGCTTCCTCAGGTATGAAAGCGAGATATCCTCAGAATAAGTGGTCAATTTTTTTCAGATAAGCTAAATCGTTCCGATATCAAGATTTATTGGTAAGAAACCGAATATATTTACCTTTTATACTTGAATAGGAGATAGCGATGAATAGTTTTACTAAATATGTGGTCAGCGCTTTATTTGCAACCCCGATGATAGCTTCGGCAGCTATGGATCTCGTGACGAATGGCAGCTTCGAAGTTGATTTGCAAGCGAGCGGTACCTGGAATATCTATAATTCGTTGACCGGGTGGACGGGTAGCCCAAACATCGAACTGCGCAATAATATTGCTGGAACTGCTTATGAGGGAGGAAATTTTATCGAATTGGATACCTATTCGAACAGCTCTTTGTCGCAACTTTTGATCGGCACGCCCGGTCTGTATCAACTGAGCTTTTGGTATTCAGCCCGCCCGGGTACGGGCGCCACTAATGATTTGACATTCACGGTTGATGGATCTGCTCCTGTGACTGTGTTAAATGGTGTTAGTAATGCAGGAAGTGATCACAATTGGTTAAATTATTCGACTATCGTTAACTTTGATGGAAATGGCTTGCTTACTTTTAACGCCAGTGGAATAAGCGATAGCTATGGTGGCTCGCTCGACATGGTTTCATTTACCAGTCCTATACCCGAGTCAGAAACCTACGTCATGTTGGTAATCGGACTTGGATTGTTGGGCTTCGCCGCACGCCGCAAGAAACAAAACACTTAACCCGATTAGATTTGTTCCCGAAACCCCGTCATAAAGAGATGGGGTTTTTTATTGCCGGTGCTGAAGTATGTGATGCCTGGATAACGATGACTCATAAGCTTTGGACAAGGGTAATGAAGAATGATAAGGTGATTGCTAGCTTGTTCGATGATCATTGTGACTGTAGACGATTCGAAAAATCAGCCGTAAAAAGATTTTAATAAATTGACTGAAATCATTAAAATATCATTTTGTACAGGAATTCAGAGTGAAGAGAAAACAGATAGTAAACGTGATTGCTCTCCTGATGATACTACCACTGTTATCAGGTTGTTGGACTCTTGTTGTTGCCGGTGCAGGTGCTTATGGCGGGTATAAAATGAAAGAAAACGGCTATACCCTACAAAACCCGATTACCAAGGAAAAGAAATCGAGCAAGTAAGATTCTTGGCATTAGGGTTGTAGCCAATGACTACTTAGCCTTTGCTTTAGAATTTTCAGAACCTTCCTTATGCCGGAAACTTTCATATATCATCAGCGCGGCACCGATAAAGATGGCGGAATCGGCAATGTTGAATGCTGGCCAGTGATAGGTGCCGATGTAGAAATCCAGAAAATCGACCACATAGCCCAGCGTGACGCGGTCATATAAATTCCCTAAAGCGCCGCCTAAAATCAGGCTCAATGACATACAGAATAATTGCTCATGTTTGTATTTATTGAGTAGGAAGATGATTAATAGCGCGGCACTGCCCGCTATTCCGCTCAGGAACCAACGCTGCCAACCGGATTCCTCACTCAGAAAGCTAAAAGCCGCACCGGGATTGTAGGTCAGTACCAGGTTAAAAAAGCCAGTTAATGCGATCTTCTGGCCAAATTCCAAGGTAGACTCTACCCAATACTTGCTGGCAAGGTCCAGAACCAAAACGATCAAAGCAATGCTCAGGCTGATGTAAAGTTTCATGGTGAACAATTTCCGATAAATAAGTGTTAGATTCTACGCATAGTGTCGTTCTTCACCGCTGCCATAAAGATTGGTGACACAACGCTCGCATAAGGTGGAATGCTCCGCATGATGCCCGACATCCTGACGATAATGCCAGCAGCGTTCACATTTTGCATGCGTGCTGGATACCACAACAATACTTTCCTGATGCGGGCCACTAACCTGAATCAGATGGACTTCAGAAACAATTAGCACGAAGCGCAAATCATTGTCCAGTGCCCTGAGTAGGGCGAAATCCTCACTATTGGCGCGTATCTCAACCGTTGCTGCCAATGAGGAACCGATTTCTCCTTGTGCACGGGAATCTTCCAGTTTTTTTAGAACTTGTGCACGCAAACCACGTATTTTTGTCCAACGTTGTTGCAACGACTGGGTATCCGGTTGCGCTGGAAAGGTATGCCAGTGATGCAACAGCACGCTGCCTTCTTTGTCACCGGTCAGATGTTTCCATACTTCTTCCGAGGTAAAACTTAGAATGGGTGCAAACAGGCGAACCAGGCTATGTGCGATATGGTATAGCGCGGTTTGTGCCGAGCGGCGTGGTGTGCCTTTGGCTGCTGCAGTGTACAAGCGATCCTTGAGGATATCCAGATAGAAGCCGCCCAAGTCTTCAGAACAGAAATTGTGCAGTTTATGTACCACTTGATGAAATTCATAACGTTGATAGCTTTGTGTCAAATCTTCTTGGAAAGAATCGGTAAATGCTAGCATGTAGCGGTCAATTTCCAAGCAATCAGTGGCGGCAACCAGATCGGTCTGTGAATTAAAATCCATCAGATTGGCGAGTAAAAAACGCAGTGTATTACGGATGCGCCGATAGCTTTCGACTACTCGTTTCAGAATTTCTTCGGAGATGGACAGTTCGCCGGAATAATCGGTTGAAGCTACCCACAAACGCAAAATATCGGCACCGGAAGTATCCATCACTTTCTGTGGTGCGATGACGTTCCCTTTGGATTTGCTCATTTTGTGGCCGCTGCCATCCACCACGAATCCGTGTGTGAGCAGCGCATCATAAGGGGCGCGGCCATTAATGGCACAGCCGGTTAGCAGCGAAGACTGGAACCAGCCGCGATGCTGATCGGAACCTTCCAGATACAGATCCACCGGGTATTTGAGTTGGACATTCGGCTTAACGACGGTGTCGTGCGTGGTACCGGAATCAAACCATACATCCAGCGTATCGGTCAGCTTTTGGTAATCCCTGGCTTCTTCCCCAAGCAATTCAGCGGCATCCAGTGCAAACCAAGCTTCGATGCCCTGTTGTTCGACTTTTTGTGCCACTTGCTCGAGTAGCTCAAGCGATCGTGGATGCGGCAAATGGGTTTCTTTATGCACGAAAAGGGCCATCGGAACGCCCCAGTTACGCTGGCGTGATACGCACCAGTCCGGGCGGTTCTTAATCATTGCTTCCAGGCGAGCCTTGCCCCATGCCGGGTAAAATGCAGTGGACTCGACAGCCGACATGGCCAGTTCACGCAGGGTTTGTTTCTGAGCAGTTGCATCGATTGTACCTTGTAGATTCATGCCAATAAACCATTGTGGCGTGGCACGAAAAATGATGGGTGTTTTGTGGCGCCAGCAGTGCGGATAGCTGTGGTCGATTTTTTTCAGACAAAACAGATGCCCGCTGGTTTTGAGTGTTTCGGTGACGACATCATTAGCTTTCCACACCGAAAGACCGCCAACTAAAGGAGTGTTGGCAATAAATTTGCCATTGCCGTCAACCGGGCTTTCGCTGGGCAAGCCATAATTCTGGCCGACAAAATAGTCATCCAGACCGTGCGCTGGTGCAGTATGCACAAGACCTGTCCCAGCTTCCAGTGTGACATGTTTGCCGCAAATGATTTTTACCGTGCGCGGCTCAAACGGGTGTTGCAAAGGCATATGTTCAAGCGCCTGACCTTTGCAACTAGCCAGTGTTTCGCCGCTTAAGTCATAGCGTTCTAGGCATGCTTGTTTCAGTTCGCTGGCAAGTATCAGGAATCCACGCACTGTCTGTACCAGTGCATAGTCGAAATCTGGGTGAACACTGACTGCCTGGTTAGCGGGTAAAGTCCACGGTGTTGTGGTCCAGATAATCGCATAAGTTGAAGCGTCAGCAGGAATGCTGATGCCAAAAGCCTCACTGAGGAATTGCTGCGGGGATGATGATTTGACTGCAAAACCTACATCAATCGCGGGTGAGGTTTTATCTTCGTATTCCACTTCGGCTTCAGCCAGTGCGGAGCCACAATCAATGCACCAATTGACTGGTTTCTGACCCTGATACAGATAACCACTCTGATAAATCTTTCCCAGTGCGCGAATAATATCGGCTTCTGTTTTGAAGTTCATCGTGAGATAGGGATTATCCCAATCACCCAGTACGCCCAGGCGGATGAAATCAGCTTTCTGGCGCTCTACTTGTTCCTTGGCAAAAGCACGGCAAAGCTCGCGCACTTTATCAGCCGGTAAATGTTTGCCATGTTTTTTCTCGATTTGATGCTCTATGGGTAGCCCATGACAATCCCAACCCGGAATATATGGTGCATCGAAACCGGACAGTGTTTTGCTTTTGATGATGATATCTTTGAGAATTTTGTTGACCGCATGACCGATGTGAATGTCGCCATTGGCATAAGGGGGGCCATCGTGCAGAATGAACTTGGGGCGTCCTTTGCTGGCGGAGCGGATTTTCTGATACAGATTCTTTTCTTGCCAGGCCTTTAGCATGTCCGGTTCACGACTGGCCAGATTGCCGCGCATCGGGAAGGGTGTGTCGAGTAAATTGAGGGTTTTTTTATAATCGGTCATGAAATGAAAATTAGTGGGTTAAAGGATGCTACTGGCTACTTTAATGGTTCTGAATCGTCAGGAAAAAGTCTTTTGCTTGCACGACATCTTTTTTAATTTGAACGATGAGCTTGTCGATATCCGCATATTTTTCTTCGTCGCGCAACTTGTGCAGAAAATCGACTTGTAAGTGTTGCCCGTAAATGTCCTGGTTAAAGTCAAACAAATGTACTTCCAGTACAGGTTTTCCATTTTTATGGACTGTCGGTCTCACGCCCAGACTGGCAACGCCGGGAAGTATTGTTGCTGGCGATGACTGGATAGCGCCGCGTACGGCAACAACAAAAATACCCGAGAGTGGCGGGCGATTATATTTCAACTGAATATTTGCTGTCGGAAATCCGATTTGTTTGCCTAGTTTATCACCATCAATTACACGTCCGCTGATGCTGTATGGTCTGCCCAGGAATTTCTCTGCCATATTAAGACCGCCAGCGGCAAGTGCCTGCCGGATAGCCGTGCTTGAAATACGCTGATTGTCTATGGTGACACTGGGCATGACTTCTACGGAGAATCCATTTGCTGCTGAATGGGCTTGCAACATGGCAAAATCACCCGCACGTCGTGCACCGAAACGAAAATCATCTCCCACAAGCAACCAGCGGACAGACAGCTCTTGATTCAGAATGCGCGTAATAAATTGTTCTGGGCTGATTCTGGCAAAATCATAATTGAAGCGGCAAATATGGATACAATCGACTTCTGCCTGGATTAAGTATTTCAGTTTTTCCCGCAAACTGGTCAGGCGAGCAGGCGCTTGATCCGGAGCAAAAAATTCACGTGGATGCGGCTCGAAAGTCATCACGCAGGCAGGTAGTCCAAGCTGCTTAGCAGCATCCTTCAGACGAGTAAGCATTGCATGATGGCCTAAATGAACGCCATCAAAATTGCCTATGGTCAGTGCAATCGGCGTTTTTGCGCGTATCAACGACCTTCGCCAGGTATGCATGAGCAAGGAAACCCTAAAATTAGTAATTCTAGCTTGTTTCAGGCGAACAGGTCTAGTTTGTATCCGGTTATTATGACTATTGAGTATTTGCCAAATAGACCAACTGTGAGTAATCTAAAGGAAAGCCGAATAGTTTTTGTGCTGGTCTGTTAATTTGTTATATTTCATATATTGCTTTTGTTTCTTCGCGGTTACCCAATTGAAGCCTTCCTATCAGTCAGTAAAATCCAGTGAAAGAAAAGATCAGATCCTGCAAGCTTTGGCCAGGATGCTGGAGTATCCGCAGAGGAAAAGGATTACCACCGCAGCGTTAGCTGCTCAGATGGGAATCTCAGAATCATCGCTGTATCGCTGTTTTTCCAATAAGTCACAGATGTTTGAAGCTTTGATTGAATTTATTGAGCGAACATTGTTTTTGCTGATTAACAAAATTCTGCAAGATGAAAATTGTGGCATAAAGCAGATCGAAAAATTATTGTTGCTGTTATTAGGTTTTTCGCAAAAAAATCCGGGCATGACGCGTATCCTGATCGGTGATGTGCTGGTAAATGAGAATGAGCATTTGCAGTTACGCATTAATCAATTGCATGATCGGTTGGAAGCCACTTTAAAACAGGCACTAAGGTTTGCTGTCAGCGAGCATCAAATAACCACTAACCTTGATGTTGCAGCGCAGGCCAATTTATTCATGTGTTTTGTTGTTGGCCGCTGGTATCAGTTTGTGAAAAGTGAGTTCAGGCGTGATCCACTCGCAAATTGGGAAGTACAGCGACTCAATTTACTTCCTTCAGA
>NZ_JAKFWH010000022.1 GCF_021731985.1 Nitrosomonas sp. | reverse complement strand
GTTGGAAAAAATGAAAGCGCGTATCGAACACGATTTGTATTATCTTAAACACTGGTCTATCTGGCTCGACCTCTGGATCATCCTCAAAACCGTCTGGATCGTACTGCGTAAAGATAATGCTTACTAAATCCTATCTTGGATAAGACTCAGAAGTAGGTAGGTGAATAGGAAATAACTTGATGAGAAAATAGAAAACCAAATACTTTCTTCTCAGTCATTTTCTAACGGAAAAAGTGTGCTTCTAAAAAACCAATCCATTATTTGTTCTAACTGTTTGGGGCCAGTTATCAAGCAATCGTTAACTAGCCCCAATTTGGGTCTACACAAAAATACTCGTAAGTTTTGCTAACAATCCATTAATCATGGGTTGAAACACGCCCAAGAAATTGTTCAGTTGCAGAACACCAACAATGAGAATCAATAAACCACCAGCAACAATTCCGTATTTAAGGCCTAGTGCAAAATTGGCTGATGCTGGCGCACGCGTGTAGGTTTGATTGGAGAATGCCAAAAATATTCTTAATATACCAAGCAATACGCCTGTAGCAACACACCCAAAAAATAAATGTAATGCACACAGAACTCTTTTGGTCAAATCCGCATCGGCAAGCTCAAGACTTGAAAAACGAAGGCAAACAATAATTACAAAGAGCAAAATGAGGGAGTTCCAAAAGCCTCCAAATCTCATTCTCATCTCACTTTCCATACTCATAAAATATCTCCCTTTTAAATTAAAACTGCATAAATAATAAATCGCCGTATGCACAACATCATAAAAAACTTTTTTAACCCATACACTTATGGCTTTCCAGAGTTGGCGTACGTATACTCAAGCTACTAATAAATCTTGTATCCAAACTGCTCTGAAGTCTGGTAATTAAAACCCGATCAGTTTTGATTGCTATCATTGCATGCAGCCTATTTATTTTACATAACTTATATAAAAATAAATGAATTAAAAAAACATATTCTTCATATGCCACAACATACCGAAAAAATATGTAATGATGAAGAATGCTTTTTTATTACAAAACAATAATATGATGTTCTTGAAAATACCATTTGCATCTCTATTTAATAAATAATTTTGATCCTTATCGGGAGCAGTTTATGCGCAATTTGCTATTGATTATTGCAACTCTCTGTACTTTTTTTCTGAGTGGATGCGGCTACAATACACTACAGTCAACGGATGAACAGATTAAAGCCAGTTGGGCGGAAGTGCTGAATCAATACAAGCGGCGCGCCGACTTGGTCCCCAACCTGGTTAATACGGTAAAGGGATTTGCTTCCCAGGAAAAGGATGTATTGCTGGGTGTAACCAATGCCCGCTCCAGGGTTGGCGGCATTCAAGCGACACCTGAGCTGATTAATGATGCGGAAGCATTCTCAAAATTCCAGAATGCCCAAGGAGAATTGTCTAGCGCACTTTCAAGGTTGTTAGTAGTGGTAGAAAATTATCCGGAGTTAAAATCGGATGCCAATTTTCGTGACTTGCAAGCACAATTGGAAGGCACTGAGAACCGCATTACTGTGGCCCGCAACCGCTATATTAGAGCAGTGCAAGAATATAATATCGTGGTACGTTCTTTTCCCAGTAATCTCACGGCGATGCTAATTGGTTTTCATACAAAACCCAGCTTCACGGTAGAAAATGAGCAAGAAATTTCCACTGCACCCAAGGTTGATTTTAATGCTCCCAATCCGGCAGCAAAATAAAGACACTCTTTACGTGAGTACCCAGAGAGCGACATGATGCCTACCAAAATGACCCAAACTTGGGTAAAAATTCTGGTGCTTGCCGTTTTACTTCTTTCCGCCACACTTACCAGAGCAGAGGTAGCGATCCCATTGCTCAAGTCACATGTAACCGATCTGACCGCAACACTTTCTGCCAGTGAAGCCACACAATTGGAACAAAAATTAGCAGCATTCGAAAAGGCAAAAGGCAGTCAGGTCGCTGTGCTGATTGTACCCACCACGCAACCCGAAACCATTGAACAATATGCGCTACGGGTTGCTGAAACTTGGAAATTAGGTCGTAAAGGTATCGATGATGGCGTACTACTGCTCATTGCTAAAAATGATAGAGCACTACGCATCGAAGTGGGTTATGGTGTGGAGGGTGCATTGCCTGATGCGATGGCAAAACGGATTATCGCAGAAATTATCGTGCCGCAATTTAAAGCAGGAAGCTTTTTAGCCGGTATTGATGCGGGCATTGATGCGATTCTAAGCTTGCTTAAAGGAGAGTCACTTCCATCACTACCCTCAACCCAAAACGGCCCCGGCAACTCCTCCGGCATGCATTTCCTTCTTGACAATTTTATTCCCGTTTTAATCGGACTTATTGTGCTCGGAAGAATGCTGCAGGCGCTACTAGGACGTCTTGTTGGAGCTGCTATAACGAGTATCGGTATGGGATTCATTGGCTGGTTATTTTTTTCTTCGGTCGTTGCCGCCATACTCATCACCGCTGTTGTATTCTTTATAAGCCTTTTTCAGAGCACAGGCAGTGGAATTTATAGAAACGGACGCAGCAGCTGGTCAGATAATGGTTTCAGGAATGGTGGTTTTGGAAGCGGCAGCTCTGGGGGCGGTTTTAGCGGAGGCGGGGGTGGCTTTGGTGGCGGCGGCGCATCGGGGAGATGGTAAATGAATTTCGCCCGCATCCTCCGCCATCTTTTAACCGGGAAATTCGCACTGCGGCGCATATTCCATGCAACCTCGCTGACTGCTATTGAACAAGCCATTCAACAATCGGAAATGAATCATGGGGGTCAAATTTGTTTTGCCGTAGAAGCCACACTCAATACAATTCCTCTTTTCAAAAACCAGACCGCCCGGGAACGGGCAGTAGAAGTATTTTCACAATTACGAATATGGGATACCGAACACAATAATGGCGTATTGATTTATTTGCTGCTTGCCGATCGTGACGTAGAAATCATTGCGGATCGCGGCATCCATGCCAAAGTTTCCAGCGAAGAATGGGAAGCCGTTTGCCGCACGATGGAATCCGCATTCCGGCAACAACAATTTGAGGCCGGTGTAATTAATGGGATCAATGCGATTGGTGGTCATTTACGGGAATATTTTCCATCTGATTCCAATAATCAAAAAAATGAGATTGCTAATAAACCAGTGGTGCTGGAATGATCGGGTTTTTACTGAACCACTTGTTTTAAAGAATAAATCAATAGCACACTCACAATACATGTTCAAATTACTGTTATTCGGATATGGAAATCCAGGACGCGGGGATGATGCATTAGGACCCCTATTAATTGAGCACATAAATCACTTGGAACTGGCAGATATTACTTGTCTCGTTGACATGCAATTACTGATCGAGCATGCTACCGATTTGGCGGGATTTGATCAGATCCTATTTGTTGATGCGGATATGTCGTGCGTAGAACCCTTTGAATTCTCGGCTCTACATGCCGGAAAAGATAGTAGTTATACCAGCCACACATTAACGCCGGCTGCATTACTGTTTATTTATCTGCAAATCTACCAACAGGCTGCACCGCCAGCTTTTTTACTGCGTATTCGTGGCTATCATTTTGAACTGGGTGATCCATTAAGCGCACGGGCAGGTGTAAACTTGGAAGCAGCGATCAAGCAAATAAAACAATGGCATTTACAGCACGTATGAAGAATCCGATTTCACAATTCAGATTCTCCCGACTTTTAGTTCTGATCATTCCTTTTTGGATTATGCCGTCATTGGTTTTTGCCCATACCGGCGCCGATCCGCATAATGGCTGGCTACATGGATTTTCCCATCCCTTGAGCGGATTGGATCATGTGCTAGCAATGGTCGCAGTGGGTTTATGGGCGGCACAAGCGCATAGCCGTATTATTTGGCTAATCCCGTTGGTTTTTGTAATGGTTATGGGATTAGGCGGTTTATTGGGAATGATCACCTTGCCGATAGCTTTTGCGGAATATGGCATCACCCTGTCACTATTCGTTCTGGGTACATTGCTTGCCTGCCGGAAACATTTGCCGCTCAGTGCCAGTATTATTCTGATCGGATTGTTTGCACTCAGTCATGGCTATGCGCATGGCAACGAAATGCCGCAAAACGTCTCAATGTTTCCCTATGCGGCAGGATTCATGCTGGCTACCATGCTGTTGCATGTATGCGGTATTGGTCTGGCTCTGCTGTTCAGGAACTTTATCAGTGTCAGCTGGATACGCTTTAGCGGTATCATAATTGCATTTTACGGCGGATTTTTAATGATTCAGTAAACAGTGAGGTGAAGTATGCATGAAATGTCGCTCGCCGAGAATGTCATGCAACTCATTGAAGATGCCGCACTTGAGCAGCAATTCACACAAGTCATCACGGTATGGCTGGAAATTGGACAATTGGCTTGTGTAGAAAAGGAATCGTTGCGCTTCTATTTTGATGTAGTGACACAGGACAGTATCGCCGGTCAATCCAAATTGGAAATTATAGAAATTCCAGGGCAAGCCTTGTGCAATCAATGCAATCAGGATATTTTGATCACTGCTTACCATGCAGCCTGCCCGCACTGTGGCAGCTACGCATTGCAAGTCACCCAAGGTAATGAAATGCGGATTAAAGAACTTGAAGTGAAATAAAGGAATCGTATGTGTACAACTTGTGGATGTGGTATTGGCCAGACGCACATTAATGGTAAATTGATACAATCGCATCAGCACTCTGATAAACCGCTAAATTATCGCCCGCATCAGCATTCTCATGTGTACGAACACAATCCGGTTCCTGCCGGCACGGGTCACTCATCGAATACCATTCATCTCGGAACAGGCATTGCAGGCACACATGCTCCAGGAATGAGTCAGGCGCGAATGATTAGAATTGAGCGCGATATTCTGGCAAAAAACGACCTTTATGCCGATGAAAATCGGCGACACTTATCAGAACATGGGGTCTTTGTACTCAATTTGGTTTCCAGTCCGGGTTCCGGGAAAACCACTCTTCTGGTTAAAACCATTCAAATGCTACGCGACAGGTTGCCCATTACCGTAATTGAAGGTGATCAACAAACCGATCACGATGCTGAACGTATCCGCGCAACTGGCGTGACGGCGATACAAATCAATACCGGTAAAGGCTGTCATCTGGATGCGCACATGGTAGGCCATGCCATACAACAACTTTCCTTACAAAATAACAGTTTGTTGTTCATAGAAAATGTCGGCAATCTGGTTTGTCCATCGGCTTTCGATCTGGGTGAAGCGCATAAAGTAGTTGTCCTGTCCGTCACCGAAGGGGAAGATAAACCACTCAAGTATCCCGATATGTTTTATGCAGCCGATCTGATGTTGTTAAACAAATGCGATCTGCTGCCGCACTTGACCTTTGACGTTGATTTGGCAATTGAATATGCGCATCGCATCCACCCCGCACTGCCGGTGATTCAGATTTCAGCCACGCAAGGCAACGGTATGCCGGAATGGATAGACTGGATTATGGCGGGTTGCCGCAGTGCTGCAACTGCAAAGCAAGATCAGAAACAATTCGATTCCACGTTTGACTAATTCGAGCGATACACTGATCCCGTTGGCTATCAACGGACCTACCGTTCTGGCTTGTGGCGCTTGGCTAAAAAACACCATCTGTGTGACACAGGGTAATCAAGCGTATATTTCACCGCTTATCGGTGATTTAGCCACCGCAGAGGCCCGCCACCAGTTGGATAAAACCGTACAGCGCATGTGTCAGGATTATTCGGTATCGCCCGGAATCGTTACACATGACCTGCACCCGGATTTTTACAGCACACAATTTGCCCAAGCCTATGCTGAACAGCAGCATATTCCAACCCTTGCCGTGCAACATCATCATGCGCACATTGCTGCGGTCTGCGCCGAACACAAACTGATTCAACCTGTGTTGGGTTTGGCGCTGGATGGCGTCGGATTGGGAACGGACAACACACCATGGGGAGGCGAATTACTATTGGTGGATGGCGCCCACTTTCTTCGGCTCGGCCATCTGACCAACCTGGCTCTACCCGGCGGTGATCGCGCTGCGCTGGAGCCTTGGCGCATGGCAGCAGCGGCATTGGCGCGATTAAATCGTAGTGATGAAATTATGCAACGTTTCTCAGATCAACCGGCAGCCGGAACCGTTACCACCATGCTGGCAAAGAATCTCAATTGCCCGCAGACTTCCAGCATGGGTCGATTATTCGATGCTGCGGCCGGTTTGCTGGAAGTCAATTCGATTCAATCCCACGAGGCGCAAGCAGCCATACAATTACAACAATTGGCCGAACAACATGGAGAAGTTGCCGCGTTGGCTGATGGCTTTCAAATCACTGAAAATAATCATTTGGATTTCTCACCATTGCTATCGGCGATGATCGATTATCATGATGCAAAGCATGATACTTCCTACGCAGCCGCCCTATTCCATGCCACTTTAATCGCAGGATTAGCGGCATGGGTGGAAAAAGCTGCCTGTCAGCATAATATTTCACAACTGGCATTGGGCGGCGGGTGCTTTCATAATGCTGTGTTGCGACATGGATTAAAAAATCGCTTAGCCACACCATCTTTTCACCTATTCAGCGCGCAACAAATACAACCGGATGATAGCGCCATTGCGTTAGGTCAGGCATGGGTAGCTCTGCGGTATAATTGGGACTGTATTTTTGATTGATCAATTCATCCAAGGCTTATAAATGAGTAACTACGTACAGCGCTTCCTTCTGGAAAACCTGGATATTCGGGGCGCAGTGGTGCATCTTGATTCGGTCTGGCAACAAATGTTATCCGGCCGCAATTACCCGCAGCCCGTGACTCAATTACTGGGAGAAATGAGCGCGGTCACGTTGCTCCTGAGTGAAAACCTCAAGCAAGCCGGACGCCTGACCATCCAGATGAACGGTAGCGGCCCGGTTTCCATGCTGGTCATCGACTGTAATGACAGTTTGCACATACGCGGCATGGCCAAATGCGCGCAAGCTATCGAAGCGCAGCCGCTACCCGATCTACTCGGTCATGGACAACTACTACTGACCTTGGATATGCCCTCCATGCGCGAATCCTACCAAAGTATCGTACCGCTCGACGGCGACAACATCGCCGAACTGTTTGAACACTATTTCAAACAATCCGAACAACTGCCTTCTCGCCTTTTTCTGATCACCACAAACACCACCATTTTCGGTTTACTGTTACAAAAACTGCCTGCTGCCGATCAACAAGATCCCGATGGCTGGACGCGTGCCGAAGCTCTGGCAGCAACAGTCTACGATCAGACGCTATTTGATTTGACCGCAGAAGAGATACTGACCCGCTTGTTTTATGAAGAAACCATCCGTATCTTTGACGCACAAACCGTCCACTATGGTTGCCAGGAAAACCCAACAAGAATTTATGCCATGCTGCGCGCATTAGGGCGCGAGGAAGTAGATTCAATCCTGCAAGAATTTGGCGAAGTCGTTGTCAGTGATGATATTTGTAACCGCGAATACCGCTTGGACGCATTGGCGGTTGATGCGGTATTCCGGGAAGCCGGGCCGACAGTGCATTAAGAAACCTCTGAATAACTGTCATTTCGAGCATAGCGAGAAATCTATACTGTTGATTGCCAAAGATTCCTTAAATTACTTTAAGCAGAGGCGACGCTGATCGTTTCAAGAAATATAAGGCAAAACCCCAATGCAGTCTTGTCGACACACCATCCGCTCCAATCAATCTTGTGGTTAAACTCACAGACAATATGTTATCTATTTGTCATAATGCTGATAACATTTTGTATTTCCGATGGTTACTCTTAATTACGTCAACTTGTTATGAACGAACAAAATAAAACTGATGAAAAATCACCCCAAGTAACATCCGGAATTACGATAGCTGCTCTTCTGTTGGGTCTTTTTTTTCTCCAGGATACTTTTCTCAATCCAACTCGACTCGGCATGATCGATACGGAAAATGGGTATACCGAAAATATCCGTGCAAGGTTGTGGCAAGACCCTTTTCAAGTTGTTAATGAACAGCCTCTTCCAATATGAAATGAGCGTAGTAATCGGCCTTCGGTCGCAATGCGTTTGAAAGAAACACGATGCGGCGAGACATGAGGTAAAGTGGAATACCGCGACGGCGAAGACCGAGCAGTCACTGGAGCGTCCCTGCCCGTA
>NZ_JAKFWH010000017.1 GCF_021731985.1 Nitrosomonas sp. | reverse complement strand
ACCGGGTAGGTCTTCTTCTTTTGGGTGATGAACGAATACTTCACTTCGTTTCTTTCGCGAAGAAGACCGCCGCCTCCTTTAATATTTGCCGCTCAAGCTTTAATTGTTTGTTTTCTATCTTAAGCCGCCGAATTTCTTCCTGATCCGGCGTCAGTTTCCCATTACCCCGGAATGCCTGGCCACTATTATCCGCCTCGTTCTCCTTGATCTATCGCCCAAGCATGTTAGCCCTGATTTCCAGGCTCCTGGCCGCTTCTGCTATCGTCAATCCCTGATCCACAACCAGACTGATTGCATCCAGTTTGAATTCCTTTGTATATTGTTTCCTCGTTTCCATTTCTTCCTCCAATTAAGATTATTTTCTCTTAACTGGAGTGTCCGGGTCTATTGGACCACATCACATGCCCATGTCGGGCACACTAGGACGGATGCCGAAGGGTGATCCGTCAAATCAAAACCAGCGCCGACATATCATCCAATGCCATCATCACGCTCATTCGGCGTGTTCATGCAGGGTGGAACACTTTCATTCGGCGGAACGCTTTCAGCTTCCGCCTTACGCGGGTTGACATAAATTTAACACATATCAATGTACCTTTTTATTAGCAAGAGATAATGAAATGTATCATTGATATGTTTTAATATTAGGAGGTTACATCATCATGAAATTCAGAACTTTTTCTTTCGGAATTAAGTCGGCGTTTGTAGCTGTCATGGTATTTGGCACTTCCGTGTGGGCAGTTACTACCGTGCAAGTTGGGGCCAGCGGAAAAACATTTGCATCCACTATGGTGTCATGTGCCGCTAACCCAGCAGACTCGGGTGCGCAATCACCGGTAGTTGAAGCTGGCTTGTTTAACCCGACACGCAAGACGATCGCCACTGTGTCACTCAACGGCGTCCCTGTGGCAAACGTCACAAGCGCTAATCCAATCGCCCATGTCTGGCTCGCAGATGGCGACACAATACGGTGGTTGTGGCGCTGAGTAAAAAGAAGGCGGATAACTATGCGTTTACCGTACAGCCTGGGATGTGCACCCTCCCAGACACATCTGGCAATACATTCAGCGCCGACGGCACACTAGAATACGCCGCCAGTGGAAAATCATACGCAACAGTGCAACCCGGCTGTGCATTGAACCCTGGTGCTGGTCGTGCGCAACCATATGTAAACCTGTTTGATAATGGTAGTTACATGCTCAATGTTTCCGTAAATGGCGTACCGCTAACACAACTAAGTGCAAGCCGCCCTCATACCCCCGTCTTTCTGAGCGCAGGCCAGAATGTTATCTCGGCCGCCAATGGCAGTTTATCCATTGACTATTACATTCGCGACGGGGGTGATGGCAGTTGCATACTACCTTAGTGGTGCAATATGTCTACAATGGGGAAGGAGGTTCGCTATCCATATATCAACCGAGTGACCCCATTGACAGGTGAACCGATAGCCCGGATGGAGGTCGTAGCGCACCAACACGCGAACGTTGGCCGGATTATTGAACCAGGAACCACCGCGCAGCACACGGGCCTCGTCTCAGGGAACCCCGCAGATAGAATAAATCTGCTTTAGCAGTATGCCACAAGCAATACCCCAAAAAGAAAGCCAGAATTGCGCGCGGCGCGGCTACGCGGCGCTCAGTGAACAGCAATTCAGCGCTTCAGCGATCAGCGCGCCAGCGAACCGCTATTCGATGGGGGACTCACATAATACCCGGAAACCAATATTGATGTCGGGACTGACCGGATCGCGGAAGGTGCGCACCGACACACGCACGAGATCCGGATTACTATGCCAGGAACCACCGCGCACCACGCGGTATTGTGTGTCCGTCGTGTCATCATTACACTGCTGCGCATTGTCGTCGAACTGGTTACGCCAGTTCGAACACGTCCATTCCCAGACGTTACCGGACATGTCGTACAAGCCGAACTGGTTCTCAGCAAAACTGCCCACCGGCGCAGATTCTTTGTTGTCCGATGAACTTCTGCAGCCATCACAATTGGCGTTGTTGCTGCCTGGTTCATTACCCCAAGGATAAGCTGTCGTTGTCTCTGCGCGTGCCGCATATTCCCATTCCGCCTCGGTCGGCAAACGGCATTGATTGTTAATCTGCTTCCCCAGCCAGCTTGCGTATGCTACCGCTTCAAACCATTTCACATTGACCACCGGTTGATTGCCGCGCCCGCCTTTGACGGTATTTGGGAACGGGATGGTTGTGTTGCCGGAACGGTACTGTTGCCAGACATAATAATCATACTGCTCGTAAGTGACTTCGGTTTTCCCCAGGTAGAAAGGTTCAGCGGTGTGAATCAGTTTGCCGGGCACGCCAAACAATTTTTCATTTTGGCCAAGTTTGGCTATAAACGCGGCGTCTTGCTCGCCCATGTTAAAAGAGCCGGATGGAATGTGCTTTTCTGTTAATGCGGGCAGTGGTGCGTAGCCTAAGCGGAAACGTTGCAGCGTCCAGATCATATCCGGGGACAAAGCATGTTTCTGCACCCAAATTATTGATTCCGTACCATACACAACGAGCATTGCCAGCAATGCAACAAGCGTGACTTGCGCACGGCGACTCCATGCCAGGAAACGACTCTCGGTGGTATTTATGGGGATGCGTAGCGCACGGTATTTTTTGAGGTCAAAGAACTTAAGATTCCACAAGCGCCCCAAGCCTTTGCTTTGTTGCCATTGCTTACTTTCATGGGCGAGTTGTTGGCGATATAGGTCACGATCACGGTTTTTTTCGATGTAATCGTAGAATGTGGGCCAATAACCGGTTAGTTTTCCCGTTTTTTCATCCTTGCCGCGTGCGCGAACCAGGGTTTCGTGGATCAGGTCGACGTAGTGCTGATCTTGTTCCTTACTTGGCGTGATCAAGCGCAACACGTTCTGATGTTCCGTGTTTAATACCGTGATGTCGCGCTGCCCGGAAAGCATTTCGACCACGCGCTTACCGGATTTGTCGTTGCCGTTTCCCGCAACGAATATCGCTTCATCCAGCATAATGCGCTGACGCGTATGACGGCCTTCGTCGTTAATGCGCGTCAGGCGCAATAACAATTCCAGCGTCGCCACCTTACCTTTGGGCACCACCTGGTCAATGCGTTGTAATAGCGCGTCAGCTTGTGTGCTGAGCATGCCGGCAAGGCCACCTTGCTGCCGGTATGCTTCGCCACTGAGGCGGTTGTTGTTGCGATGTTCCCACAAGATAGACAGTGCATTTTCCACCAGCGGCAATGCGCCGATTTCATCACTTGCGTCGTTCAGGATAGCCGTGGTGACTTCACTGACATCCAGTCCAGCCAACCGAGCGGGTTGTTCGATGATTTCACGCAACCCGTGGGTGGAGATGGCCGGTAAGAAATAACGCTTGCAGTGACGGTTATAAATGTCTTGCAAGCGCGGCAGATATTCAAAGCGATCCAAAAAATCAGCCCGCACCGTGTTGATCAGGAATAGTGGACAATCCGGATCTTGCAGCGCAATAGTCAGCAACGCATCAAACTGTTTGCGTTCAGCCTCATCAGCAAACGTGAACAGCTCTTCAAACTGGTCAACGATCAGCAGGAACGCGATACCTGCTTGTTTAAAACCCTTCAGCGTCGAAGCCAATCCGCTTTCTCTCGTGCTTAAGCGTTCTTTCCGTGCATCGATATCCCACTTGGCTGGATCGTCGATCAATCCCTGTTCGAGGATTTCGGCCAATTTGACGAGCGGATTTTTCCCCGGCATCATCGGGCCAAGGATGCGCCAATGCTCGAAACCGGTGCGCGCCCACAATGCGCCGCGTTCAATCATCGGCAGCATGCCTGCTTGAACCAGCGATGATTTGCCCGAACCGCTGTTGCCTTCGATTTGCAGCCAGCGCGTGTAGTGGGCGCCGCCTGTTTGTTGCAGTTTATCCGGATTGGTTTGGCTTTGATCACCCAGGAAAGCCAATGCTTCGAGGGTTTCCTGGCGGCGTCCGAAAAACAGCCTGGCATCATTGCGGGAAAAAGCGCTGAGGCCCAGGTAAGGACAGCGGTCTTCGATAACGTGCTGGGAATTGATGCGAATGCTGTGCGTTTGGATAGCCTGGATGAGTTTCTCCGGCAACGGATCGGCGGGTATCCAGCGATCCGCCTGAAACAATGCCAGAAAAGGCGGTAATGACTCGGGCTTGGCATCACTGAGCAGAATGGGGAAAATCGGCAGCCGCTCAGCATCGTCATGCGGCGACAAATGCCGGATTAATGCGGCTTGCACTTCTGCGCCGACCCAGCGCTGGGTACCATCTTGTCCCACCAGCACCACAAATGCACAGCAATCTTTCAGCGCGTGTTGCAGTTTTTCTACCCAGCAATCACCGGAACGGATGGCGTCTTCATCCTGAAAAACGCTCAGGCCCGCTTGTTCCAGAGCCAAGCGTAAAGCAATACTGGCGTCACGATCAGTACGACTGTAACTGAGAAATATTGGTTTGATAGTTTGAGCTTCGGTTGCGGCATGATGAATGGTATCGATTGCTGAAGGCTGTGATTATAGGCTACAAATCTTCCGCTTCTATCTCCGTCAAATCTTCCACTCCGGCAAGCTCGGACAGCAGGCGGGTGTAATTTCTCAATTGCGTTTGTAAGACTTGCAGTTCCTGACGGAACTGTCGGCACTCATCGGGAGAGGCAAAAGCGCCTTCCTGGCTTTTACGGTGCCATTTGGCGGTGAAAGGACGCACCACTTGGTTGAGTACCACGATGGCGATTTTGGCAAATTGAATACAGGAGCGGCCGTGTTCTTTGAGAGTTTCTCGCGTGATGCCAAACAAGGCGTAAATACTATCCAGTGCGGTTTGTTCCACGCCGTCTTCGTTCGATAATGGTTGCGTGGTGATGCGCGTGAGCAATTCGACATACAGATCCCACGCGGCTTCTTTATCCGGATCGGAGGGCTTCCACTCCATATCCATGAACGGCGCATTGATTCTGAGTCCGGTCAAATTCCAGTTTTCAAATAGATCTTTAATTTTCATGATTTGACCTCAATAACCTTGACTAAATTTGTATAAGATTCACAAAGAATACTTCCTTTTCCAACCTAATGGAAATAGAAAACAGTCAGATAAGCGTACCATCAGAAGGCAGATCTGCAAACAGATCCGGCACTCCAGACACCTTGCGGAGTTGCTAATGGGCGTGCATCAAACTTTCAAATTGCCGGGGAAAATCATTTGTAATCTTTGATTTATGTTGCATGCCCCTATGCTCTACTAGTAACGTGATCAACAAATGCCGCAAGGAGGTTTGTCATGATAAACAAGGAATTCTTTGTCGATAATGCAGAGATTAAAGAATCTAATGATGCCGATGATGAAGCTTTAGCGGATGGCTTGATTCCAGATAGCCGGATCATTCAAATCATAGATGAACTGGAGACCAGCCAGGATGATTTTGATGATGACGGAAATTCTGCAATGACACTCGAATCATTGGGATTGCATTAGCAGCAGGGAAACTTGTACCGCTTAACCGGATGATTCCGAGCACACACAGTTACGCCCCTGATTCTTGGCGCGGTAAAGCTGCTGGTCTGCCTGGGAAATCAAATCATCCAGCGATACATTGCCATCTGAGGTACTGGCGACACCCAAGCTGGCGGTAAATGAGAGCTTTTCTTCCTGATCGGTGGCAATCTGGATAGTGGAAACCTTTTTGCGCATCCGCTCTGCAATGGTTACGGCGTCTGTCAATCGCGTTTCCGGCAGAAAAACAAGGAACTCTTCCCCGCCCCAGCGCGCCAGAATATCCCCGCTGCGCGCTTCATTTTGCAGCGTCTCGGACAACTGTACCAGAACGCGATCCCCCAAAGCATGGCCATAATTATCATTAAACAATTTGAAATGATCGATATCCAGCATAATGACGGAAGTATTACTTTTGCTGCGTAAACTCATGGCCCAGATTGGCTGCACAAATTTATAAAACGACCGCCGGTTGTTCAAGTTGGTCAATAAATCAATTCCGGCCATTCTCTCAGCAGCCAGTTTCTCGCTCTGATTGATGTTGAATCGTTCGGCAAGTGCCAGCGCCAGCAAAACCGCGTCGGCCATCATGCCGATATCCGTCGCCCGGTAAGTCAACCAGTTAAATGGGATGAATCCCCATACGGCGTTTGCCGTAATAGTGCCACCGCATATCGAGAAAATAGATGCCAACAGGAAATACTTGGCGAATTGGTTATCGGCACGCAACGAAATGGCGCCCAATATGACCGAGGCAATGTAAAAAAAGAAGATAAAAACAATTGATATCAACAACGCGATGACAAATTCATCGACCAGCATCGCTAGCAGTATTAATGCGCTAAAACCGACACAACTTACGATAATTACGCGATAAACGCGGGGCCAGGCTACTTTGATAGCCAGAAAGTGTAATGCAAAAGCAAACCCGCTCACGGTGCAGACCATCATCAAAACCGGATTGGCCCATTGCTGCCATTGCGGCGATTCAGACCACAACCATTGGTAGCCATGACCGGTATAGGCAGCATTCAGCGCTAAAAAGAATAAGAGATAGAGGGAATAAAGCAGATAAGGGGCAGCTCGTAACCCAATATACAACATAAAATTGTATGCAACCAAAGCCAAAATAACACCGTACATAAAACCATAGCTATAGGCTTGCACCCTATCTCTATCGTTTAGTTTCTCATTGTCCAGCAAATAAATCGGCAAAACCATCGCGTCGGCTGATTCTATCCGGATCAAAATTGTGGTTTCGCCCTGTGTAAAATCATGACCCATGACAAAGAATCGGCGATTGAGGGGGCGCTCTGCAAATAACAAACTGTCGCCAGTGTGATAACTATTGATTAACTGCTCTTGCTGGAGATAATAAACATCGATTTTGTCCAACCAGGCGTTTTCAATCAGCAGGTTCCGATGAATAGCGATTTTCCCGGAATTGCTGACCTGAAATGCAAGCCATACCGGTCTGGAGCCGATTCCAAAATTAATAACGGGATTATCGGATAAAGAAAAATGGCCGTTTCTAAACGCATCGATTGCGTCGTGCATACTTAAGTGGCTATCATTACTCTGGTATACCTGAATATACTGGCCAATCGTATCTTTGTATTCTGTGGCAACATCCAGTGTTTTTGCATTTGCCGGAAAAATCCAGGAAAACATCACAAGAACGGCGAAAGACAATAGCAGAAGCTTCTTCATGCAATAATGCTGAGTATATTTATAAAAATAAAAAACAGCTTTGAACCAAATAATTTGAGCTTTCCAGGTAGATGGGGCGAGAATTATCTTACAGGATAATGAAATATTAATCAGCTTCTTTCAGATCAAGAAAATGAGCCTATTTTCAGCCACCCAGCCGCATCCGTGCTATTTCCCCAAATTTCAGGGTTGGTTGAAATGGTGATTTTTATTGATTTTATTGATCTTTCTTAAAAAATGATTTCGACCATGAAAAAACCATTTGAATTTACCCGCTGGAGTCTGAGGATTTCGTTGTTTGCCTTACTAACGGCGGGTCTGGCTATACTCGGTCTTCGGCTCAGCATCTTTGATTTTCAACCGGCCTTAATCGGACTTGCCGGCACTACACTGGCTGGATTGTTGGCTATCGTTCTCGGATTGATTGGGACATTGCGTGCAATCAAGGCGAAAGAAACCAGAGTTGTTTCTACACTGTCGGGATCAACATTGGGTTTTTTAGTCGTGGCGCCGGTTTTAATGGCTATTATGGCAGGAGCCGGGGCACCACGCATTCATGACATTACGACAGATCTGACGCACCCGCCTGAGTTTGTGGCAATCAAGGCGTTACGCACACCGGCGCATAATTCGTTGGATCGGCTTGAACCGGAGAATTTGGCCGCGTTGCAGAAAGCAGGCTATCCCGATCTGGCTCCGTTATTCATTCCTCGTCCATCCGATCAGGTTTTTGAACAGGCAGTTGCGCTGGTGAAAAAACGGGGTTGGGAAGTTGCTGCTGTTTCTGCTGTAAATAGCCGGATTGAGGCAACCGATACCACACGCATCATGGGCTTCAAAGATGATGTGATAATCCGGATTCAAGCAGCGGGCAATAAAACCCAGGTCGATATGCGCTCCGCTTCGCGGGTCGGAAAAGGTGATCTGGGCATGAATGCCGAACGCATCCGGCTGTTCTTGGCTGATTTGGGGAAATAGGTTGGTTGAAAAACACTATGCGATCCGGTCATCAAACAGTCAAATACGCGGCATAACATACGAGTAATGCTATCATTACCAAATCTCTCATTACTCATTTCATCTAATTTCACAACATGATCAATCCGACATCTGTTCAACTCATCGCTGCCGTATTATTTGCACTGGCTATTATCCACACATTTTCAACTAAATATTTCGAACATCTGGCACATACCCAGCCGCGCCATGCAGGAATTTGGCATTTATTGGGTGAAGTGGAAGTGGTTTTCGGTTTTTGGGCTATGGTTTTAATACTTTTTATATTTGCCATAAGCGGTAAGCATGAAGCAATAACGTATCTTGAATCACGCGATTTTACCGAGCCCATGTTTGTGTTTGTGATTATGGTCATTGCCGGAACGCGGCCCATTTTAGATTTGGCCGCCTCTACTGTGCAGCGCGCTGCATTCTTATTACCAATAAATCAAGGCATGGCCATGTATTTTTTATTACTGGCTTTCGTTCCTTTATTGGGCTCATTTATTACGGAACCTGCTGCGATGACACTTGCGGCACTCATGTTGCGGGATACGCTATTTAGCAAAGAGATATCGACCAAGTTAAAATATGCAACGGTCGGTGTGTTATTTGTCAATGTTTCCATAGGTGGCACACTGACACCTTTCGCGGCGCCGCCGGTATTGATGGTTGCTGCAAAATGGGATTGGGATATTTGGTTCATGATGACGAACTTTGGCTGGAAAGCTGCGGTGGCCGTTGCTGTAAATGCATGTGCGGTAACGTGGCTGTTCCGGAATGAATTGGGACATGTCCGTCAGAAGGATAATACTGCTGAAGAAAAGACTCCTTTTCCTGTGGTACTAGTCCATCTGATTTTTCTGACGCTGGTTGTGGTTTTTGCACACCATCCCGCAGCCTTTATGGGTTTATTTTTGTTCTTCATCGGATTCACAGCGGCTTATCAACAGTATCAAAATCCATTAATCTTGCGAGAATCTTTACTGGTCGCATTTTTCTTGGCAGGATTGGTAGTACTCGGTGGACAGCAACAGTGGTGGCTGCAACCGCTTCTGATGGATATGGATGATACGGCTGTATTCTTTGGAGCAGCAGCATTAACGGCGATTACAGATAATGCAGCGCTCACTTATTTGGGTTCATTGGTCGAGGGTTTGAGTCAGGAATTTAAAATAGCATTGGTTGCAGGCGCAGTAGCTGGCGGTGGCTTAACTGTGATAGCTAATGCCCCCAATCCCGCTGGTTTCGCTATTCTGAAAAGCAAATTCGATGAGCAATCGATCCATCCACTGGGTTTATTGATTGCGGCATTGCCTCCGACACTGGTGGCCATCATTGCGTTTCGTGTGCTATGAGTATTCCCGGGAAGGAGGATCAGACTAGATCAGTGAATAGCGCAAAATATCACCTATAAAAAACTTTAAATTTCGAACTAGGGAAACGCTGAATAACTCATCGCGCAGTAGAGATCAAGCCGAGTGATCATGTAATATTGCGATAATTTGCCCAATTTTGACCTGAATCGCATCATTTTTTGCATTATTACCCTCATTTCTTGTTTTCAAGGCGCAACTAGGCTGCCTGTTCTGCATAGCCACCGGCGAGCCAACAGCAAATTGGCAAGCCCGAACAGCGAGAACATCTGAGCGGTATTTTTGACCAATCCCTTGTAGC
>NZ_JAKFWH010000003.1 GCF_021731985.1 Nitrosomonas sp. | reverse complement strand
CGTGTCCGGACAACCACAGATAACTCTGGCCGTAATTCCTGAACATGTCTTAAAATTTTTAAAGCGGAAACAGTATCGGCATAACTGATAACCAAAACTTTTGCACGCATCAAACCGGCAGCAATTAATACTTCGCGTCGCGCCGCATCACCATAAACAACCGATTCTCCCGCGTTAGCCGCTTCATGTATGCGCTGCGGATCGAGATCCAAAGCAATAAAGGGTATCGATTCCTGCTCCAATATACGCGATATACTCTGCCCACTTCGCCCATAACCGCATATAATGACATGGCTTTGTGTCACCATAGTTTGCGCGGCAATGGAGGTTATCTGCATGGCTCGATACATCCATTCTGATCCGTAAAAACGGTGAACCACCGGTTCGCTATATTCAATCAGGAAAGGCGCAACAAACATCGATAAAACCATGGCCGCTAGGACGGGCTGAAGAACTGAGCTTTCGATCAATCCCATTGCGCCTGCTTGTGCCAGTAAAACAAACCCAAATTCCCCAGCTTGCGCCAAATTCATTCCTGTTCTAACCGCCACGCCAGAATCTGTTCCAAACCAGCGTGACAATCCTGCTATCACGATTATTTTCAATAGAATGAGCGCCGCTAGAATCACAAACACCCAAAGGAAGTTTTCTATCACTACTTGCATGTCTAATAACATGCCAATCGTGATAAAAAACAAACCCAATAAAATATCCCGGAAAGGCTTAATATCGTCTTCGACCTGATAGCGATATTCCGTTTCAGAGATAAGCATACCTGCAAGAAATGCTCCTAAAGCCAACGACAATCCTGCCAATTCGGTTAACCATGCAAGACCCAGGGTAATCAATAGCACATTGAGAACAAACAGCTCCGAGGACTTCTGGCGGGCAACCAAATGAAACCATGGACGCATTAACTTATGTCCTAAAAACAGGATAAATGTCAATACAGTGATTATCTTGAATAAAGCAATAGCAAGCATCAAACTAAAATCATTCGTATCGCTATCAACCTCGGTTGCCAACGCAGGAATAATAATCAGTAATGGGATAACTGCTAGATCCTGAAAAAGTAATACACCGATCACCTGCCTGCCATGTGTAGAATTGAGTTCAGCCCGCTCTGCCAGCATTTTGATCACAATAGCGGTAGAAGACATGGCCAAAGCGCCCCCTAATACAAGCCCGATACGCCAATCCAATCCAAGCGTCCATACGATCGCCATCACCAATAGAATGCTGAATATAACCTGTGCTGTACCAAATCCAAACACAATGCGCTTCATGGTCAACAATTTTGGCAGGCTGAATTCCAGACCGATGCTAAACATCAGAAATACCACCCCAAACTCCGCCAAATGACGAGTTTCATCGGTTTCAGGAATCCAGCCCAAAGCATGCGGCCCTATAACGACACCCGCCAGCAAATAACCCAACATGGGAGGCAAACGCAGCATACGAAAAACAACCACAGCCAAAACTGCGATGGCCAACAAGATGAGTACGGGTTGCAGAGGGTTAAGCATAAATCGTGAATGACCTATTTTAAATGTAGAAAAACGTAAGATACTTCAGGATCGGGCTCGCCACAATCTACTTAACCCGGATATTGCATGAATTGCACACGCCCTCACTTGTCTCTTGATTCCACGAGGAATTTGTCTCAGTCAGGTGTATGAATAACTACACCATTTCTTCGAAAAATCCCTTGTGAAACCAATATCATGCGTGATCATCGCGCGAATTCATGCAATATCCGGGTTAATACATAATGCTATAATGGCTTTGGATTAATACTTCATATAGAAATGCCAATACCACATCTGTCTACTGCCCTGCGCGGCCCTATCCTTGATCTTGAGAATCGCATCATTAATGCTATGCCAACCATTGAACATTGGTTAAGAACCAAATGGCGTGAGCACACGGTCCCTTTTTATTGCTCGGTCGACTTACGCAACAGCGGATTTAAATTGGCACCGGTTGATACGAATTTGTTTCCGGGCGGTTTTAATAACCTTAATCCGGAATTCATTCCGCTCTGTGTACAAGCGATGATGAGTGCCATCGAAAAGATATGTCCGGATGCTCATAGCATTCTTTTGATACCAGAAAATCACACCCGCAATACCTTCTACTTGCAAAATATCGCAACATTGCAAAGTATTATGCAGCATGCTGGCTTAAATGTACGCATTGGTACTTTATTACCCGAAGTTACGATCGCGACACAAATTGATCTTCCAGACGGGCAAACCATTACCCTTGAACCCATCATACGCAAAAACAATCAATTAGGCGTCAGCAACTTTGAGCCTTGTGCTGTACTCCTTAACAATGACCTGTCAACAGGTGTTCCGGAGATACTACAAAATCTGAATCAAATTGTTATTCCACCTTTACACGCAGGCTGGGCAACACGACGGAAATCCAATCACTTTGCCGCCTATGATCGAGTCGCGCAAGAATTTTCTGATTTGATCGGCATCGACCCTTGGTTGATCAATCCTCGTTTTACTTCATGCGGCGAAATTAACTTTCGCGAGAAACAAGGCGAAGAATGTGTAGCAAGTGCTATTGATCGAATTCTCTCGATTATTAAGAAAAAATATCAACAGTATGATGTCAAAGAAGATCCCTTCGTTATTGTCAAAGCCGACTCCGGTACTTATGGTATGGGGATAATGACGGTTAAAGATGGATCCGACATCTACAAGCTGAATCGCAAGCAACGCAACAAAATGGCTGTGGTTAAAGAAGGCTTACAAGTCTCAAATGTCCTGGTTCAGGAAGGTGTTTATACATTTGAAAATATTAACCAGGCGGTTGCAGAACCCGTCATTTACATGATCGATCGCTATGTTGTCGGCGGATTTTACCGGGTGCATACCGGGCGTGGTGTCGATGAGAACCTTAATGCTCCCGGCATGTATTTTGTTCCTCTGGCATTTGAAACTACATGCCTGGTTCCTAAAACCGCAGCACAACCCAATTCCATTCCAAACCGCTTCTATGCATACGGCGTTGTTGCGCGTCTGGCCCTGCTAGCCGCCGCGTTAGAATTAGAACAAGACCATTCTGAAATAAAAGCAGCACTTCCTGCCTAAAATTAGAATGAAACTCGCTTTTGTTATTGATCAATTGGATTCCATCAAAACCAGTAAAGACTCGAGTTTTGCAATGATCTGTGAAGCGGTTAGCAGAAACCATCAGATTCATGTGCTTTATCAGCAGGATATTGTACTGAACCAGAATATTGTTACAGGCTTTTCTCGCACACTGACTTTGACAGACGATCTTCAGGATAGACATTGGTTTAGAACAAGTAGTATTTCCGCAACGCCGCTCCATGAGTTTGATGCCATAGTAATGCGCAAGGATCCCCCGTTTGATCTGGAATATGTGTACAGCACGTATCTACTGGAATTGGCTGAATCCCAAGGCGCGGTAGTAATCAACAGTCCTCGCAGTATCCGCGATCACAATGAAAAGCTGGCGATTGCCAAATTTCCGCAATTCATCGCACCTACTCTAGTAACCAGCCAGCCTCATTTAATCAGAGAATTTCTCGGCAGCCATCAAGATATCATATTAAAGCCACTCGATGGCATGGGCGGTGCCAGTGTATTTCGTGTGCATAGCGCAGACCACAATATCAATGTGATTCTCGAAACGCTGACCCACTACGGAACACGAACAATCATGGCACAACGTTATATTCCTGAAATAGCTCAGGGAGACAAACGTATACTCCTCATTGCAGGAAAAGCTGTGCCCTATGCACTGGCGCGCATTCCGAAACCCGGTGAAACACGCGGCAATTTAGCCGCGGGCGGAACAGGAAGAACACAACCATTATCAGCGCGCGATCAGGAAATCGCAGAATTTCTCGGACCTGAATTAGTCAAATCAGGTTTAATGCTGGTAGGTCTGGATGTCATTGGTGATTATTTAACTGAAATCAACGTCACCAGTCCGACAGGTATGCAAGAAATAACAAAACTAACAGGATTTAATGTGGCCGGAATGATGCTGGATGCAATAGAGAACAGCATCAAATAATGCCCCGTCCCTACACAACAGCACATTCATGGCATCGCTTGCGAAATAATCGCCTGCTTGAGCTTGAATATCTCCGGCTGATTGAGTGTTTCCGTTTTCAGTAGCGCTTCAGCGGTCTGATCCAGCAAAGCGCGATTGGCCTGAAGTATATTGATTGCACGCTCCAGGGCCTGATCAACCAGCACACGCACCGCAATATCGATCTTGTTGGCAGTTTCTTCGCTGTAACTGCGATTCTGCGGCATCGGTATATTAGGTTGCAGGAAGGCAGATTGTTCCCGCTCATAAGCCACATTACCCAATGCCTCGCTCATGCCGTAGCGCAACACCATGGCGCGGGCGATGTCCGTGGCGCGCACCAGATCATCTGCCGCGCCGGTAGAAACCTCCTGAAATACCACTTGTTCTGCTGCTCGTCCGCCCAGCAATACTGCCATTTTATTGAGCAGTTCCACGCGTGTCATCAGAAAACGGTCTTCGGTAGGGCGTTGTATGGTGTAACCCAAAGCACCGACACCGCGCGGAATGATGGATACTTTGTGAATTTCATCGGTACCGGGTAATGCCAGCGCAACCATCGTATGCCCCAGCTCATGAAATGCTACCACGCGCCGCTCTTCAGGATTCAACAGCCGGTTACGTTTCTCCAGACCGGCTACGATACGCTCGATGGCATTATTGAAGTCGTCCATCGTCACCGATGCGGCTGCACGCCGCGTGGCAAGCAAAGTGGCTTCATTGATGAGATTCGCCAAATCTGCGCCGGTAAAACCCGGCGTTAAGGCGGCAATCTGCTCAATTTTGACATCCATATTCAACTTCACTTTTTTCGCATGCACCGTCAGAATTTGTTCTCGCCCGATTTTATCCGGCCGGTCCACCAACACTTGACGATCAAACCGGCCGGCACGCAGTAATGCCGGATCAAGAATTTCCGGCCGGTTGGTTGCCGCCAGCAATACAATCCCGCTGCTGGAATCAAAACCATCCAGCTCTGCCAGTAATTGGTTCAATGTTTGTTCTTTCTCATCATGTCCACCGCCCAATCCATAAGCGCCCCGTGCGCGGCCTAGCGCATCCAGTTCATCAATAAAAATAATTGCTGGCGCCATTTGACGCGCCTGTTCGAACAAATCACGCACTCTGGCTGCACCCACACCGACAAACATTTCAACAAATTCCGAGCCGGAAATAGAGAAAAACGGCACCCCGGCTTCGCCTGCCACAGCGCGTGCCAATAACGTTTTTCCGGTACCCGGCGGGCCCACCAATAAAATACCCTTCGGCGCGCGTCCGCCCAAACGGCCATAATCTGCCGGATTTTTCAGGAAATTGATAATTTCCACCAATTCCTCTTTCGCTTCATCTACGCCCGCCACATCATCAAAGGTCACCTTGGTTTCCTTCTCGACAAACACCTTGGCGTGGCTTTTTCCGATCGACATCAATCCGCTACCCATGCTACTGCCCATACGACGGATGACAAACAGCCAGATACCGACGAAAATCGCTGTTGGCACAATCCAGGAAAGTAAATCGCGCACCCAAGTACTTTGTACCACACCGGTATAAACCACATTGTGCTTGTCCAGCACTTCGGCTAGATCTGGTTCCACCCGTGTGGTAACAAAATCCTTAAATCCGTCTGCGTTTTTTTCTTTCAGCGTCCCAAAGATCTGGTGCTCGGTAATCGCAATCTCGGCCACACTCCCCTGCTCCAGCAAATGCTGAAAACGGCTGTATGGAATGGGTTCTACTTGCGTGTATTGCGAATACAGATTCTGTATCAACAGCAACCCCAATATCGCCACGATGACAAACCAGAAATTAATTTGTGATTTTTTATCCATTGATTGGCCTTTAATAAATGTATATGGGTAATCAGTAGTGCTCGGAAATTCAGTTATATAACAGATCAATCCGGAATAGGAAATATATGTTTAGGGGTGTCGCCGATTTGAATGTGAATTCTTAGCGAAACCAGGGGGTTTCCTACGTGGTTTTCTCATCATTCGATCAGGTAAATTGGTATTCGCACAACTCCTGGAGTATTTACACCCTTTCACACATTCCCCCGCTGTGCGCGGTGTTAACTTTCTATATACCCACCAATATTTTTTCACATTTCGATCAATCTCTCCGCATGGCTTCCGCGCAACTGACTTACCGCGAGAGTCCACTCATTGTGCTTTTCTCACGGTTTATTTACAGCCAACAGTGATATCTTTTGGCCGCATTCCGATCTGATCCGAATCTTGGAAGACACCTTAAATACACAAAATATTCCCCCTAGGCTGCGCGCAGAGGCAGCAATTGAAGCTGAAAAGTTTTTCTTGCAAGCCTTTAATAATGGTGAGCATGAAAAAATTGACTCAGTGCTGACAGCATTGGTTGGAGCATATTTAACTTTTATCTGCCTGTGTATTGCGTCCCAGGGAAATCAGGAAATTTTTACTACTGCCCCGTCTCTGGGTAAAGAACGTACCTTTAGCTGGCTGAATCTTGACACCGGTTCAGTAAAAGACACGAGCGCCTCATACGCACCGAAGAGACTTGGACTTGGACTTGGACTTGGACTTGGGCTTGGATTTACATCACCGCGACGACCCGCACGATTTAGCGCGAAGACTGGAATTCCATTACACCCCCAAGCACGTTAGTTGGCTGAACATTGCCGAAATCGAGCTGGCTATGTTGTTCAACATGCGGCTGACACAACGCATTCCAGACAAAGATCATCTGCGCCGTGAAGTAGAGACAAATATCAATACCCGCAATGCCAAAGCGACTTCCGTCAATTGGCGCTTCACCTCTCAGGATGATCGTCGCAAACTGGCACGTTTGTATCCTCGTTTTTCAACGTGACTGACTACTAGATTAAGCCGTGTTTCAGGAAACCCCGCCCAAGTGGCGGGTTTTTTTGTGATTGGATAGTGACTACTGACAAAGTGCAATACAGCACAGTTATCTGGAGGAAGCAGTAATCAAAAACTGAGTAAATCCATGAGGCAACCGAGAAATCCTGCAGAGTCCGTACGATGACAAAAGAACCAAACACTGACCATGAACGCGATCATTGATAATACCAGTAATGTAGCAGGCACCATTAAACCTTTTTGTTCATATTTGGCCTTAATTGTCTTGGCAATATCGTCATAGGATTTCTCGGATACATCTATTTTCGCCCCGGATATTTCAGGAATCTCAGGCGTTTGATTATTTGCCACTCTGTTTTTTGGCTCTGTTTTCTTGGTAATAGATGATACGGGTTTTTCTTTCGCAAGCGGCGGCGCTGTTTCCGGAACAGTACTATCGGTTATTTGCTCGGCTGCTTGTTGCGATTCCTGTTTTTTTCTTTCTCGGTTGTTGAGCAAGATGATGTAATGAAACACATCGGTAACCAATCCCATTCTCTGTGTCGCTTCATAGATATCTTGCGCGTCGACGATTGGTTTGTCTCGTTCATACGCGACATTGAATGATCTATCACACAGAGAATTAATCGTCCGTGGTGTTCCGCCGGAGCTAAATGCGATCGAAAGTGCTTCCCATCCGGTATCTGAAATCAGGTTGGGAGCGCCACCGGCTACTTGAATGCGATGCGTGATATATTTCAGTACTCTATCAACATTCATTTTTCCCAGTGTTTCAAGCGCAGCAATCCGCTGTTTAAAGGGCGCCATCTCCGGTTTGTTGATCATTTCCATCAATTCTTCCTGACCGAGAAGTAGTAGCTGGATGAGTTTCGTCGATCCTTCTTCAAGATTGTTCAGTAAACGAATGCCGTTGACAACATCTTCTGACATCAGGTGCGATTCATCCATGATGACCAGGCATTTTTTTCCTTCAGAATTTATTTTTAACAACGCATTTCTGATATCCCGCATTACAAAGGTTTTCTCAGATGATGTAGGTTTTAATCCCAGCTCTTGCGCGAGAAACAGATACAGATCAGAGCTGTTGGCAGGCGGTTCAGCCATCCAGATTACCTTGATGGCTTCGGGAAAGTCAGATTTTATCATCTGGCTGAGGGTAGTCTTGCCGGAGCCGATTGGTCCGGTTACGACGATTAAGCCTCGACCGCTTTGTAAAGATCCGGATATTTGTTTGCGGATACGGGCATGATCTCCCTGATCATAAAAGAACATTGGATCCGGTACATTCTCGAATGGAAGTAAATTAAGATTAAAGTGCTGTGCGTACATGTGCATTAATTTTTTCCTTCTTGCGGCATTAGTTTTACTTCGACTCTACGGTTTTTTGCTCTGCCTTCTTCGGTCGTGTTGGAAGATATCGGGCGAGTATCACCATAACCAGTGACTGATATCCGGTTCTTCGAGATGCCGTGTAACACCAAGATGTTTGCGATGGCTTTAGCGCGGCGCAACGATAAATCCATATTGTCACTACCTGGTTTACCGGTCGGTACATTGTCGGTATGCCCTTCTATAAGAATACGGCTGTCAGGAGATGATGATATCTCTTTGACCAAATTTTCAATCGTAGCGTAAGTAACATCTTGGATAATATCCTGACCGGAAAGAAATGTTTTGCCACCAAATATTGTCAGGGTCCGCGATTGAGATCTAGTATCGACAGTTTTATTGTCTGTAAGAACGCTATCAGTTGTTGCCGGTTGGTTTTCAAACTGGGTATTTGCTTTTTCCTCATCTTTAACAAGCGCCTTGCTGGTATCCTGATCCTCAACTGAATAATTTAAGGCATCGGTGGTTGGTACATGCGCAGGAACAGGAACAGGTGGTGCCGGCATAGGCATTATTTCTGACCGGTAATCTTGATAAGCCGTTGCGTAAACAGGAAGTTTTAGCGCCTTAAACGTGACAATGGCCGTCAGGGAAAAAAATATAACAGACAGTCCAATAATAATAGAACGCATCATAAAGTACTCGATTTAATATGTATTTAAACTTAAGCGGATACTAACGGACTAAAATCGAAATATTTTAACGCATTGAACAATGCTTTGCTCATCTGAATGGAATCCATCCATAAAGGCCTTGAATTTAGAGATAGTCGCAAATCATTCTATGACTGTGCGGCGGTTCTGTCTCTCGCGTATTACGAGCCAGTCAGTTTGTATTACCCAGTGTAAATTTCGCCTCAAATGAGTTAATCGAAGTAAAGTGCCATACTTTGTTAAGGGCATCTCTAAAGATCCAAATTTCGTCACAACACTTTGTTACTCGGAAAATGTTTCCTTACATATCATGCATATGCTGCGTAACTATTTTTTGCTCATGCCTTGTGTTGTTTAGAACCTTGACTTTTTAGAAGCGCCCTTAAATATATCTTATTTGATCCAGTAAATTTTGTAGAGAGAGAGTTTGATTAAATATGTGGCTTTATAGATATAATGAATTTAGAGAAAATGGCTTTTATATTTCTCATACCTGCAATAGGAATCCAGCCTGCCTCATAATGATATTGAGATTGATAGCATGGCAACAATTACAACGCCTTTGTCACACCTTATTCAGACCGATACTGATATTAGTCGATTATTAAACCGGTGCAACTCCCAATCTCTGCAGATTTTAACTTGCCGAACTGAGTTCTCAAGTTAATAACCGGTCAATCCTGGCTTTTCCGGGAGTAATAACAGGAAAATGTTGTGGGGTGCATGCAATAACAGGCGTATCTTTAGCAATATCCACAACCGAGTTCAATAAAGTTTGCGCTGATAGGAACCGTCACAGATCTTCAATAACTGAAATCCACAAACTCAAAGGGAGAATGATTTTGAACCAGAAATCAAACAGTAATGCCATCGGCACTGATGAGAAAATCATTTCCGGCTCCAATGGTTGGTTGATGTTGATGATATTACTGCCGGTACTCTTGTTTGCAGTATTTCTCGTTGCTACGCCGGGCGGTCCTATCAAGCTAGTCGGTGGCGCAGCGTTGCTGGCATTGACGCTATTTCTCTGCAAAGGTTTTTTTACGCTCGAACCGAATCAAGCAGCCGTGATGATTTTCTTCGGTAGTTATGCCGGAACCGTATGCGAGAGCGGCTTCTTTTGGGTCAATCCGTTTTATCGCAGAACAAGCGTGTCATTGCGTATCAATAATTGGAACACGCCGGTTCTGAAAGTGAACGATGAACGCGGTAGTCCGATTGAAATTGCCGCAGTTATCGCAT
>NZ_JAKFWH010000051.1 GCF_021731985.1 Nitrosomonas sp. | reverse complement strand
ATGCAATCTCCTGACAAAAGTCAGAAGTTTGGCGCAAGTTGAAATCGATTACAGAAAAATATGTCATTTAGTAATGGTCGTTCAACGAGTTATCATGCGACAATTCTCGAATCTCCGGACACTACTGATCATTTTTTTGAACATAAAGTGCAACAAACATTGTTAGCAGTCTTGTGTCATAGTAAAAATTACATCTAATTAATTCTTCCTTTATTGGGATTTCAAAACTTAGCTTTAGACAATCAGGAAAGTGTTGGTCAAAATATTCGAATAGTGTAGCCATTTTTCTTCATCTTCGAAAACTTAGAGAACACGTCTTAACATGATGCCAATCCAATTGTTTGGTTATGGTGACGATAAACGCTTGTAACTATCCCACCCCAATCTCAATCAACACCTCATTCGGATTCACCGATTCGCCTTTGATCACGTGCACGGCTTTGACGGTGCCGCTGATCGGTGCGGTGATTTCCGTTTCCATTTTCATCGCTTCCGTGACCAATACCGGTTGTCCGGCGGTGACTTTTTGATCGATTTTGACTAACACCTCAAGAATATTGCACGGCATGCTGACGACCACATCGCCCTTGGCGGAAGGGCGCGGGCGTTTGCTGGCGATGTTGCTTTTAACGGCGCCTTGCGTACCGCCGTCCAGAACGATGGCGTCAAGTGTTTCGACGACGATTTCCTCAGGAACACCGTCCACCATAAAATAAAAATGTCGCAGGGACTCATTTTTAGGGCTGGTGCCGGTGACTTTGACGTGATAAGACTCACCGTGCAGCGCCACGTTGAACTCGGTGGGGGCTTTTTGTACACCGTTAACCGTTGTCGATGCCAATTCCAAAGGTTCGGGCACCAGGTGTCCGGTTGAGCGCAATTCCAGAAACTGTTTGCCGACTTCCGGGAACATCGCGTAGCTCAGCACGTCTTCATCGTTTAGCGCCAAATGGCCGATTTCCTGGCGCAGGTGCTCGAATTCCGGTTTCAGCAGATCGGCGGGGCGGCAGTCGATGATGTCTTCCTTACCGATGGCGCGTTTTTGCAATTTGGCATCAATCGGCGCCGGTGCTTTGCCGTAGCCGCCTTGAAGATAACGCTTCACTTCGTTGGTAATGGTGTCATAGCGCTTGCCGGTCAATACGTTGAGCACCGCTTGCGTGCCGACGATCTGCGATGTTGGCGTGACCAGCGGCGGATAGCCTAGGTCCTTGCGCACGCGTGGAATTTCCGCATAAACCTCGTTGATGCGATTCAGCGCGTTGCGTTCCTGCAATTGATGGGCCAGATTCGAAATCATGCCTCCCGGCACTTGGAACACGTGCACGCGGGTATCGACACCGGTGAACTCGCTTTCGAAGCGATGATATTTTTTACGGATTTGTGCGAAATAATCGTTCACTTCCTGCAGTTTTTGCAGATTCAAGCCGGTGTCGTGATCCGTGCCTTGCAACGCCATGACCAGGGTTTCGGTCGGTGGATGACTGGTGCCGCCTGACCATGACGACAGTGCCGTGTCGATATGCTGGCAACCGGCTTCGATGGCTTTCAGTTGGCACATTTCCGCTAAACCGGCGGTGGCATGGCAATGCAGATGGATCGGCAAATCGACGGCATCTTGCAAAGCCTTTACCAATTCGCTGGTCGCATACGGTGTTAACAAACCGGCCATATCCTTGATCGCGATGGAATCGCAACCCAGAGTAGCCAAATCTTTGGCCAGTGTGACGAAGCTTTTGACGTCATGTACCGGACTGGTGGTATAGCAGATGGTGCCTTGCGCGTGTTTACCGGCTTCCTTGGCAGCCTCGATAGCGGTTTTGAGATTGCGCGCGTCATTGAGCGCGTCGAAAATGCGGAAAACATCCATGCCGTTGGCCGCAGCTTGTTTGACGAAAGCGCGCACGACATCGTCAGAGTAATGGCGGTAACCGAGCAAGTTCTGCCCGCGCAGCAACATTTGTAGCGGCGTGTTCGGTAGCGCGGTTTTCAGTTTGCTCAAGCGTTCCCAAGGGTCTTCCTTCAAAAACCGCAAACAGGCGTCGAACGTCGCGCCGCCCCAGCATTCCAGAGACCAGTAGCCGATGCTGTCGAGCATTTGACAAGCCGGCAGCATGTCTTCCGTGCGCATGCGGGTGGCGATCAGAGATTGATGCGCATCGCGCAAAATGACATCGGTGATATAAACTTTTTGCATGAATTTTCCTTGATTAACCGGTAAGCACGCTACTTACAGGCCGGTATGCGAAGCCATCGCAGCGGCAATGACGCTGGCCAGCACTTCCGGCCGGGGTTTGTCGGAATAATTGATAAGTTCAGGGTTTTGTTCAACAAAACCGGTATTGAACTGGGCAGCACGAAACTTGGGGTGTTTCAGTATCTTTAGATAATACGGAATCGTCGTTTTGATGCCAAATAATCCCATATCGCGTAAAGTTCGCTCGCCACGCTTAATCACGTCTTCCCAGGTCAGTGCGCTGACAATGATTTTTGCAACCATGGAATCGTAAAAAGGCGGAATTTCATAACCGGTGTAAATCGCCGTATCGGTCCGCACGCCGGGACCGCCGGGCGCGTAATAACGGGAAATCCGGCCGAAACTCGGCAAGAAATTATTCTTCGGGTCTTCGGCGTTAATGCGAAACTGAATCGCATAACCCCGCCGGACAATCTCTTCTTGTTTGTAGCGCAGTGGCAATCCAGCCGCCACGCGGATCTGCTCCTCGACGATATCGACGCCGGTAATCGTTTCAGTGATGGTATGCTCGACCTGCACGCGCGTATTCATTTCCATAAAATAAAACCGGCCGCTATCGTCCAGCAAAAACTCCACCGTGCCTGCATTGGTGTAGCCGACCGACTTCGCGGCAATCACCGCAAGACCGCCAATATACTGGCGTTGCGCTTCGTCCAGTTGCGGGGACGGCGCAATCTCGATCAGCTTCTGATTGCGGCGCTGAATCGAGCAATCCCGCTCAAAGAGATGAATCACGTTACCATGGTGGTCTGCTAATATCTGTACTTCAATGTGCTTTGGATTGACAATACATTTTTCCAGAAACACATTGGCGCTGCCAAACGCTTTGGTCGCTTCGGAAATCACCCGGGCGTAATTGCGCTGTAGCTCATCGGCATTATCGCAGCGCCGGATACCGCGCCCGCCGCCGCCGGAAGTTGCTTTCAACATGATCGGATAGCCGATTTGCGTAGCGACTTTGAGGGCTTCTTCCACCGAATGCAAATTGCCATCCGACCCGGGTGTCACCGGAATACCCGCCGCTTTCATCGCATTCCGGGCTTCGGTTTTATCGCCCATACGATGAATGACATCCGCTTCCGGGCCAATGAAAATAAGCCCCCGTTCTTTACACGCTCGGGCAAATTGCGCATTCTCGGAAAGAAATCCGTAACCCGGATGCACCGCATCACACCCGGTCGCCAAAGCCAAATCAACTAACGCATGAATATTCAAATAGCACGCCATCGGCTCGCTGCCGATGCAATAAGATTCATCCGCTTTCTTGATATGCAGTGCAAAACGATCCGCTTCCGAATAAATCGCCACCGAGCGGATGCCCATTTCAGCACACGCGCGAATAATGCGAACAGCAATCTCGCCGCGATTGGCAATGAAGATTTTACGTAGCATCATTTTTTTGCCGCTCTGAAAAACATTAATGCGGGTATTCTACCTGATCAATTCCGGTAATTTATCCGGTATTTGATATCTGTGCTGCGTGATGCGCTAGCGGTTATGTTTGAAGATAAGTTTTGTTCGTACTTGATCTAAAAGTCGAGGGATATGCATTTTTGTAGATCTGATACTGCGTGATATGATCAAGCCAAGATCGGTATGTTGTTTTAGAATAAGGGGATAGCATGAATTCTGCAATATTAGATGTTATTTTCAATGGAATAGATCACGTTATTTTGTAAGTTTCATTTCAATTAGACCTCTATGCAAAAGAATACTGTAAGTCGAGAGTTCAATAAAACTGCTGGCACTGTGGTTGACGTGCAATGTAGCAAATGTAAGCGCGTTAATAAGCACCTCGTCCTTTCATCAGTGGATGTAAGTGGCGAAAATTGGTTTGGAGAAAACTCGCTTCAGTACTGGTCAGAGTACCAAGTGATCATGTGCCAAGGCTGTGAAACAACCACCTTTCGATCCACGAGTCAAAACACTGAAGATTGGGATTTTGTAGATCATGAGACTGTCGAATATAACCAAACAGTTAACCTTTATCCAAGCCGAAGCGAGGGGCGCAATCCACTTAAGGATGTATATTTATTGCCTCCGAACGTACAGCGGATATACGAAGAGACTATAAAGGCGATAAATAATGATCAGCCGGTTCTTGCAGGTATTGGGATACGCGCAATAGTTGAGACCGTCTGCAAAGACAAGAACTCTCCGGGATCTAACCTGGTTCAAAAAATTAACGGCTTAGTCTTTCAAGGCGTTCTTTCGCCAGACGGAGCAACAATTCTTCACAAAATCAGAACTCTAGGAAATGATTCAGCCCATGAGGTCAAACCTCACAAAGCGGAACAACTTGGGTTGGCACTAGATGTGTGCGAGCACTTGTTCCAAGATGTTTATGTTCTACCGTATTATGCTGCTAAGACATTCACGTAACGAGGTATAATAGTTTGTTCAAACCGACCCGCATTGGAGCGACGTAACTCAGCCATTGGCTCCGTAAAACTTTCGGGATATCAATTTCTCAATTTGCAAAAGCAAGTTAATTCAAGAATCGGTTCGATTACCCTATTCCAGTATTTTTGCTCGGCGACTAACCTCAGCTTCATCTGTATTGCTTAATACTCACTGGAGTCAATTGCACCCGAAACGGAAAATATTTTATGAATAGCCGGAAACTTTTTAGTTACTTCTTAATTGATCAATGACCATTTGGCGGATATCGGTGTTTTCACCCGAATTAACAATGATGAAATCCGGATTGCCGGGTTTCAAATAATCCAAGTTACGCTCAATCCCTGATGCGAGAAAATCATTGATCGCCAATCGGTAGGTTTTTTTCGGATCGATTGGAGTGCCGTTGATTTGCCAGCCAGTGTTGATCTGTTGTGTGTTGGCGGATTGCAGAAAGCCGCCCGCGCCGGTATTTGCTATCCCTTGATTCAGTACCTTTAACAACAGATTGCCTTTTATCGCAGCCAGTTGTATTTTGCCGCCGAACGGCAGTACCCGGATGACGTCGTAGACGGTGATTTGACCCGCGGGCAGCACATCGTCAATGCGGATCGAGCCGCTGTTGTAAAGCGAGAGTTCGGCTTCCGGGTAGGGGCGCAACAGGCTTTTTGCGATCAGTTCGGTCAGGTTGGTTTTGCGGGTGCGTACACTGGATTCGAGTCCGTCCAATGCTTCCGTGGTGGTTGTGATCACGGCTTCGGGTTCAAACCCTTGTTGGCGGAAGGCGTCGAAGGCGATTTTCATCCAGTTATCGACGACGGTCTTGACGGCGGGATCCTCGGCTAGATTGTCGTTGATCGGGACAAATGTGGGTTTGACTTCGGTTTTGCCGGTTTGCGGATCAAAATAAAGGTCGACCACGTACACCGAGCGCACATTGGCATCGCCTTTCAGCAGGGGGGTGAAGTTACCGCGCCAGTTCTGATAGTTGACGTGCTCATGCCCGCCCAGTAGTAATCCGATTTGCGAAAATTTCTGCAGCAGCGCAATATCATCATCGATTGCCTGATGCGTCAGGGCGATAATAAAATCAGTTTGTCCGCTGAGTTGCTTGATTTGCTCGCTGGCGGCTGTCAATGGATCGGAATAACTTACGTAGCCGGGGTTGTTGGCAGAGAGTGTTAAGCCAAACATGCCGATTCTGAAGGTTTTTCCGCTTTTCTTGTCGGTAACGGGTATAACAAGATTTTGTTTCACTCCCTCATACAGTTGACCGTCCGCGGCGAATACATTGCTGGATACCCAGGTAAATTTGGCTTCTTGCATGCGCTGATTGAATTGATTTTCTTTGACATCGAATTCATGGTTGCCGAACGTGGCGTAATCAAGTGCAAAGTGATTCAGCACATCGACCATTTGCCGTCCGGCAAGCCGATCGCCTTTATATTGTGCGGTTCCAATCGCGGAAGGGCTGAACAAATCCCCACCTAATGTGGTGATGGTATTCGGGTTGCGCGCCTGCAATTGGTTGCGCAGTGTGGCAACTCGTGCGATTCCACCTTCTTTACCGCCACTTACCGGGGTGATTTCATAAATATCATTAAAATGTAGAATCGTGACATGAATCCTGTCATCATCAATGTGTGCAGAAGGTGTTGCGGTGCAAGCAGTGAGTGTCAGCGCGAAGAGTACAGCTAACAGAATGGCGTATGGTTTTTTCATGATGGTTTTCCGAGTTTTAATATCGTTGTTACAGTAAATATTTTTGCAAGTTTATGACAAATTGTAAGAAACTGACAGTATCAACTTTATGCTTAGTATCGGCGTCTGCTTCGCAACACAGGAAATATTTGTTTTGTTTGGTTTAATCGCAATAAAGTTGCTGTTGATTTCAAGTATGATTTCTACAGATTGCTAGTATTGCTGTTATCAGCGACGAATTCTTAATATAATCAGTAACTGTTGCAGCACTTAATAAAAATACAATTCACCAAGATTGGGATGTCAGCACGGACCTCGAATAGGAATAATCCGGGATCATGTAATGCGATGGGCGGGAAGTCATTATACGATTTATTAATAGATTCAAAATTTATCATTACACATGCATGTGTTTTTGTTCTTGACAATACTGATTAATAAATTCAAATACAAAGGGGAATTATCGTGAAACAATATTTCATATCGCCAGAAAAACGGTTTTTATTTCTTTATTCGGCCTTGGCTCTTCTCATCGGAATACTATCTGGCTGTAAGGTGGGCCTGATTCCGGAGGCTGAGCAGAGTCGCTATGCAGCGACTGTTGAACAAGATCAATTAGGTGATAGTTATACAGAGGTCAAGTACCTGGATCAGGGTTGGAATTCTGCCGACAGTTTGTGGTTCTACTACACCACACAAGGATCAAACCTGATGCCCTATGATTTCTTTCTGGCACTGGAGAAGGCGGGAGAATCTCAGCTTTTCCGCTCTGATGAGAATATGAATTTCTATCGGTATTTACCCCAGAAGGCCTCATCGAGCAACCCGGATGCGTTACCGGTCGGCTGGGTCAAGGATGACTACAAGGGCAAAGAGTATGTCGGTTTAACTTGTGCTGCATGCCATACCGGGCAAGTAAACTATAACGGTGTGGGTATCCGTATTGATGGCGGTCCGGCCACCGCGGATATGGAAAACATCATGAAAGATATCGCAAAAGCTTTGAAACATACGCGTGAAAATGCAGAAGCCTCGCAGCGGTTTGTCAAAAATGTCCTGGCAAAAGGTAATTACAAATCGGAAACTGAGGTACTCGATGATTTAAGTAAGTATGAGCAGCGCATATACAGTTATACCGTGATCAATCATAGCCCAACTGCCTATGGCTATGCACGGCTGGATGCTTTTGGACGTATTTTCAATCGAGTGCTTGAACATATCATCAATGAGAGAGAATTGAGAGAGTTGTTGCGTGATCCTAAGATCATGCGCGATCAAGTGATGACTGAGAAACAAATCGACGAGATCCTGCCAAAGGGCGCAGGCAAAGTGATGTCGGGAGATCAACGCGATCACGTGATGGAACGCCTTAGCAAGCATCTCACTAAATGGCAGTTAGGGCGATTACGCCATGTATTGTTCAACGCACCTGACGCACCTGTTAGCTATCCTTTCTTATGGGATATCGCGCAACACGATTATGTGCAATGGAACGGGATAGCTGCAAATGCTGGGGTGGGGCCAATTGGCCGCAATGCGGGTGAAGTGATTGGCGTATTTGGTACGCTTGATTGGAAGGAAGAAAAGGGAAAGTCATTGGCATCGACTCTCTTCCAAGGTTCTGGCACTACGCAGGTCAGCTTTGATTCTTCTGTCGATGTACAAAATTTACACAGGATTGAATCGCATTTGAAGAAATTAAATTCTCCTGAATGGCCGGAAGAGATTCTTGGGGAGTTCAATAGGGAAAAAGCTGTGCGAGGAAAAGCGTTGTTTGACGACTATTGTGGCGCCTGCCATGCAAGGATTGACCGTGCGGATCCGGAGCGTCGTGTCGTCGCAAATATGACGAGAGTCAGCGATGTAGGAACTGATCCCTTTATGGCTAATAACAGTTTCACAGCTCAGGGCTATTCTGGCATTTTGCTTAACCAATATGTAGGCCTTGATGTAGGTAGTATTTTGTTGGATAAAAAGGCGCCTGTTGCAGCCTTGCTGACACAGGCAACTAAAAATGTAGTGGCCACCCCTGATCCCGATAAATGGTTTTTCCAAGGCTGGGCTGACAGGATTGCTAATCTCGCAACAGCATTTTTTGGAAATGAGATTAAACCTTCTATCAAGCATGGCAATTATGATCCGGATACTACAGCCAATCCACTGGCTTCGCTGAATGCATACAAGGGAAGGCCTTTGAATGGTATCTGGGCAACGGCACCTTATTTGCACAACGGTTCTGTCCCGACACTTTATGATTTGTTATTACCCAAGAAACGTGAAGGTGATCCGGAAGAGGGTGAATATCGACCTGAGCAATTTAAAGTTGGATCGCGCGAATTTGATCCGGAAAAAGTCGGCCTAAAGAGCAGTGATAAAGGTTTTACTTTTGATACCAGTTTTCCTGGAAATAGTAATGCTGGTCACGAATATACATCTGGTAAAACAGCGCAACCGAATGGGGAAATTTTAAAGCCCCTTAACAAAGAGCAGAAACATGATTTGCTGGAATATCTCAAAACTCTATAATTAATAACAGGAAGTCCCCCGGTTCTTCCGGGAGACTTCCAAAGATTCCACACATTACGTCAGCTGTCGTAACGTTCTCTCTTAAACCGCAGCGGTAAAAAATATTCCAGCCTAACCTGCGGCAGAAGTGAAGGTTTGATTGAGCGGTCTTAATGGAATCAATGCGATACCACTCGCAATCAGTCTTCCATCCGGCTGTCTCTGGAATTGTCGCAACGAATTATAGATCGTCAAAACGAGACTTCCAAAAAGCTGGGAAGTTTTATCACTATGTTGATGGCAAACATCTTGTCGCGGTAAAAGCCGGAAAATTGACATTCTCAACCATCATTAGACTGCAACGATATTGTTACCAGAATGCTGCGTACCAGTTTTGCGAAAGAGCTGGAGTTAAAGGCACGAACTATGAAAGGGTTTTGCGCGCCGGTACTTATGTTTTACCGGCGACATTATCCGCTACGTTTGGTGAACGGGCATTTGATTCGCCGGAAGAATTTATTCCGCAGCGCAATAGAACTCTTGGTTTTTTGTCGCAGTTCAACGCTATTTATGCAGTAAAATTAATCTATTACCATGAAAAACTCAGTGTTCTATAACCCAAATTTGCTTGTGATTTTTAGCTGTAGAACACTGATTAACCTTCACTAGACTTTAGTAATTTGATTTTTGTTCGGTTGATCTGGCTTGACCACCACCTTCCTGATCGCCTGCAGGTATTTGATGGAAAGGTTGTATTGTTTTTCCATAAGCATCAGGATCAGGAGATTCAGGGGCTGTTGGCTTGCCACCACATGCTACTAAAACCAGTATCGCTGATACTGCAAAAAAATGTGTAATTCTCATATAAAACCTTATGAATATTAGTTGATAATTAGTTCTTTTGTTGCAACGATCCCCAGAATGCCGATTACAGTCATAGGAAACATTGATCTTAATCAAACTAAATCAACCCCGGCATCAATAATTCATTGAAGTCTTAACCGCAGCTCATTTTTGAGGATAGTGTCATTCAGTGGCGCAGATCAGAATACGTTTTTATCAGTCATTGAATGACTTTATTGCGCCAGTGCTGAGTGCTACAGAGATTATTCATAATCTTGGACGGAAAGCCTCGGTAAAGGACATGATCGAATCATTTAATGTGCCCCACCCGGAAGTCGAACTGATCCTGGTCAATAGTATTGTAGTAAATTTTAGCTATATTATGGAGGATGGAGACAGCATCCAGGTTTATTCCGCCGATGGAAATCCTGAAGTGGAGTCGTTATTGCTGCTTCGCCCAGAATCATCACAACCGCCTATATTTGTGGTGGACGCTAATCTCGGAAAATTAGCGCGCTATTTAAGCGAGTAGGGCAATGGAATGGACTCCTCCAACTAAGCGGCATCGTAATGTGCCAGACTATAATTTTCATTGAATAGTCAAAAGAGGAGGAGTCAAATGAATGTTACACGTATGGGTATTGATTTGGCAAAGC
>NZ_JAKFWH010000085.1 GCF_021731985.1 Nitrosomonas sp. | reverse complement strand
TCCGCCTCATTCTCCTTGATCCATCGCCCAAGCATGTTAGCCCTGATTTCCAGGCTCCTGGCCGCTTCTGCTATCGTAAGACCCTGATCCACAACCAGACTGATTGCATCCAGTTTAAATTCCTTTGTATATTGTTTCCTCGTTTCCATTTCTTCCTCCAATTAAGACAATTTTCTCTTAACTGGAGTGTCCGGGTCTATTGGACCACATCAAGAGATTCCAAATTCGTCTTAAATGAATAAAAATTGCTGTTTGACAGGGGATCAATTTGAGGCGGTTGGTGTCTGGCTATTCGGAGAGGGATCGTTTGAATGTCGCGCTCTTAATAGCAGCGCAAAACTAATCAGGCTATTGGGGCCGCTCAGATTGAGCTTCCGGGAAATATTGACGCGATGGTTTTCTATCGTTTTTTTGCTCACAAACAATTTTAGGGCAATTTGCGGCGTAGTAAATCCTTCGGATATCGCATTCAGTACTTTGCGTTCTGCTTTAGTGAGGCTTGTCATTTTTTCAAGTGTTGCCTCAATCAATTCATCTTTTTCCAGTTGATGTTGATTTTTTTTGGATAATTTCTCAAGCCGCGCCCTTATGCTATTGACTAATTCTTCTTTCGTAAACGGTTTGGTGAGATAGTCATCGGCACCCATGTTCATGCCAATGCGGGTATCCGAGCGGGTCGATTTTGCGGTCAGAAAAATGAATGCTGTAGATGATAATTGCGGGATCTGCTTTATTCTGGCGAATACTTCAAAACCATCAATTCCCGGAAGCATGATATCGCAAATGATGATATCCGGAATATACACCAATGCCATTGTGATTCCTTCCTCGCCGGTAGGCGTGCAGATTACACGAAAACCATAATGCGCAATAATTTCGGATATGTTTTCGCGTAGCGCTTTTTCATCTTCTATTACAAGAATTTGCGTATTGCTCATTGCCGCCGTTTATAAACGCAGTTGAATCGTTACCGTACATCCGTTTCCGGCTTTACTTGCCAAACTGATATCGCCACCGTGTATAAGGATTAATTTTTTGGCAATCATAAGTCCCAGCCCGCTCCCGGGAAAAGCCTTGGCATTGGATGCCCGGAAAAATGACTGGAACAGGAATGGCTGATCTTTTTCCGGAATACCGATTCCATAGTCCTTTATCGTGATTAAATAAGAATTATCATGGAAGATAACAGTAAGTTTAGGCGCTTTCTTACTTTCAGAATATTTAAAAGCATTTGACACAACGTTGCGTAAAATATTCCGTAGCAGAATTTCATCCATGCTGATAATGTAGTCTGGTGCATCAAAATGGTAATTCAGCATTCTTTGCTGTCCATTGGGTTCAAAATTCGATTGAACAAATGCATCCATAAATTGCTGGAATGAGTGATTTCTTTTGGATAATTCTATTTTCCCTTCGTCAATCCGACCGATGTCCAGAATGTTTTCCATCAGTTCCGTCATGCGCATTGTTTCCTCTGCCATAATCGCTTTGTGTTTCTGAAAGAACTCGATAAAGTGAGCACTAAGGTTGGTTGATTCCGTTTTCAGATCCAGTAGATCAATGCTGGAACGGATGGTGGCAAGGGGAGTACGGAACTGGTGTGAAGCCAGATTGACGAATTGGGTTTTAAAGCGATTGAGTTCCCGTTCCTTTTCCATAGCTTTCTGAAGCCGCTGTTCCGCCATTTTAATAAGCGTAATATCATTTTCGACAGCCACATAATTGATTAATTTACCGGCGTCATCGTAAACCGCAGCGATATTAAGATAAAGCCAGATCTTGTCGCCGCTTTTTGTATAGTTCAGAATTTCACCGGAGAATGTGCCTGTATCCCTTAGGGAGCGGGTGATTTCACAGATTGTTTCGATAGAAGTTTCCGGCCCTTGGAGAAATATTCCCGGATCAATTCCAATGACCTCTTCAGACTTATACCCTAAGATCTTTTCAAAACTGTTATTGATCCATATCACGCGCTTTTCTGGATCAGTAATCATCACGATGCCATTGGTTTTCTCAGCAACAATGGCCATTCGCTGTAATTCCAATTCGCCCTTCTTTCTTGCGGTGATATCCATGCCGTATCCGATTAGCAGCTCTGCATCACCGTTTTCATCTAAAAGCGGATACATGTTGCGCATATAGGTTCGTTCTGTACCATCGGAGTCAGTAAGCCTTTCTTCAAAAGTTACTGATTTTTTATTGACCATACATTCTGTCATGACTTCATTGCGGCTGGATTCGACAGCAGGGATCCAGTTCCCGAGATCACTATGTTCGCTAGGATTGGTTCCAATCATAATTCCACGGCGCTCTTTGCTCTTAATGGCTGCATCATTTGCATAAATATAGCGGCCTTCCTTGTTCAAAACGACCAGCTCGAGCGGTAATCTATCGAGTATGTAATTGTAGAGAAGATGCTCTTTCTTCTTATTTTCTGCTACCTGTTTTTTTGCTGTGATATTTTGCAAAATGCCATATAAACCGATTAGGCCTCCCTGCTCATCAAGCATTGGGTAAATGGTTGTGGTGTGCCATTTGGATCTGCCATCATCCATCACGACCATAAATTCTTCGGTTCGCTCTGTTTTTTCTATGGTGACATGCGCAATCAATGCGAGCATTTTTTCTTTCTCATATCCCTGATAAAAATGAGTACTTTCAAGCAGGGTTGAGCAATCATAGTTTTTATCTAATTCATAAAAATCATACAGATACTCAGACCAGGTCGTAATATCAGTCTTGAAAGTATGAGACCAATCACCCATTTCGGCTGTTTTGCTGAGAAGGCAAAGCCGTTTTTCCTGGGATTCCAACGAATCGAAAGCCGTCAGGTTAAAATTGGATCCAGAAATCATGAGAAGTTATATTATAAAGTTGAGTCAGATTGGTAATCGTCATGCTTAAAGAATTAAATTGCAAGTTAATTTCTAATATTCATATGGCAATCTTAGTTCTGAGTCTGACATGAATTCAATCTTATACTGCACGAATGATAGCGGTGGAGAGGGCTTTAAGGAAGTATGTAAAAAATGAAAATATAGCAACTTTACTTCAAAAACTGGGCATTAAATGATTACCTCCAGTCTCACGAAAGAATAGTGGAAATTACATTTCCTAAAAAAAGCGCCACTCAAGTGGCGCTGTACTAGCCGGAAAAAATATACGACTAAGCGGTCGTATTAATATTTTTTCCAAGATGTGCCGGTAGATTTTGTGTGGAACTATTATCTGGAAGCGCTTCAATCAAAGCGAGCGCACCAGCAGCATTCAGATCGATCGCTTTTTTAAGCACTGCAATACCGACTGCTTGATTGGTGCTGGCATCAGCCATTGCCGTGGCCACATTTGCTATACCTGTAACATCCATAAAATCTCTCCTTTACTTTTATGCTGTTAATAGCGGCAAGCAGCGTAAGATATTTGAGAGAAATGTGTTTAAATCCAGAACTGTGTCTCGACATTATCTATTCGCTTGGCATGCTATGGACAGCCGCTATCTTGAGGAGTGCGTAGGATTGTCAGTGATTCTTTAAGAATGTCGAGAAATTCTTCCTAAGATGATCCTTCCAATTCAAGCCGACTTGTAGCGGGATTTTTACTTGAAGATCTGTATTTTCGGTATTTTTGCCATTTAAATACAAAATGTACTGTCCTGGCTCGCGCAATTTAAATGCCAGTGTGATCACTCCCGTTCGATGTTGCTGTGCGGGTACCGATAGTATCTCGTGTTCTTTCTGATTCTCTTTTTCATCCACTTCTATTTGAACTAAGCGCATTGCCAACAGGTAATCGCGGGCCGATTCCGGATACAACAGGTCGATCGAAATATTCAGTGTCGCCGGCTCAGGTACTTTGCCGCATTGAACGGGTACATATGGTGACCGGATTGTATCCTCAGAGGACTCATAATCTTTGGGGAGATAGTAACCCGAGTAACCGATAGTCAGCGCTTCCGTTTCGATGGTGCAGGCGCCGCCGCGAAAACCCTTCGGATAGGTTTCGGATAAGTCGCCTTGCGAGCTTGTGCGATACAACGTTCCGAATGCTATGAAAACAGCGATGACACCAACCCAAACCGCAATAGGAAATTTACGGGCTGGCAATTTTGGCCTGGAAAGCATAACAATCCTTTTTAATTCAATACAGAAGTAAATATTTTGTCTATCAGTGGGTCGGATTCGCCGCTTTTATTGGCGTAACCGGGTCAGTCAGAAATTATTAAAGTGGCGTAAACATAACTGATGATAGCTTTCTTAACAAGTGATTCTGCTAAATGCCAATCATATCCAGACAACACTCGGTAATACGGCACGGATAGAATTTGAAAAAGAATTGAGAAAAGTATCTGTTTAATTGACTACAGCACTGGTTGATGGCGCAATTAATGCAATAATAAAAAGCAAATTATCAAGACAGGATAGTATGGATTTTTTGATTAGAACAATCACCGGCATCAACCGGTGATTGTATTTGTGGCATTTTTGAGCAGAAAAATCTGAATTCTTTGCTGTCAAATCACAGTTTATGATTTGAGTTAATGGCTGCTTTATTGACGCGTTGATTAGACTCTGCTGCCATTCTTTTGTGGAGATTGGCATTACTCAGGTTTTCTTGCAAAGCCTTTTCGTATTCGCGAATATTGGCAGTCGTGTGTGACAGAAGATCCTGGCCTTGACGTCCGTAATAATAAGGATGTGCTTCATATTCCGCGAGTATTGCCCGGTTCTCTTGTAGCCTTGTTTTTGCGTCATTAGCCAGATTTTCATAATGTCTTGCTACCGCATTATGGTCGCCACTAACGGCATCGGTTGGTGAAGCGCTAGCCGAATTGATTTGTGCGAAGAAGACCAGCGCAATAAACGCAGCCAGTGGTAGTTGTGATGAGAGTTTTAGTGCTTTCATGGTAAGTATCCTCCAGATAATTATTTAACCAACGATGCCATCTTAACTTCACTAACGCACTGTGTATATTGGGGAAACCCTTGTTTATTCCTAAAGGAAACCATTAATTGGCGATTACTCTGATTGGTTTGTTGGAACAAGCTGCTTTGCATGGTGAACCAGGCTGTCATCATCCACGCTGCAAGCCAGTTTGCCCAATCTGCTGGCCATCTACGCTTTCGGCAGCCGCATTCAAGGCACAGCACAAATTGATAGCGATCTCGACCTGGCGGTGCTGGTGGCGGGCTATGCCGAGCCTCTGGTATTGTGGACAACTGGCGGGTGATCTGGCGGATGTGGCTGGCTGCCCGGTCGATTTACTCGATCTGCGTGCCGCTTCCACCGTGATGCAGTATCAAGTCATCACCACCGGTCAGCGCTGGTGGGCGTTGGATGTACAAGCGGCTTTGTTCGAGGCCGCCATCTTGAGTGAGAAAACGGAACTGGACACTGCTCGTGCCGGATTGCTATCCGACATTCAAAAAAGGGGAAAGGTGTATGGCTGATGATGTGCTGATCAACAAGGCTGCCACCATCGAGCGCTGTGTGGCGCGGGCGAGGGAGGAATATGTAAAGAATCCGGCTACTTTTCCCATAGATTTCACCCGGCAAGATGCGGCCATCCTGAACATTCAGCGTGCTTGCGAAGCCGCGCTGGACATGGGGCAACACCTAATTCGGCGTGAAAAGCTGGGGGTGCCGCAAAGTGCGCGAGATGTTTTTACGCTGTTGGCGCAGGGTGGTTGGGTCGATACCGTGCTTGCCGATAAGCTCAAACGTATGGTGGGTTTTCGCAATATTGCCGTGCACGACTATCAGGCGCTGCAACTTCCCATCTTGATCAGTATCATCGAAACGCATTTGGATGAGTTCCTGGAATACGGCCAAGCGTTGTTGCTGGGTGAAGCTTCTCAGACAAAAGAGTAAGCATGAAGCACGCCGACGAAAAGGCGTTCTGGTTAGCAAAAATCATGAAGATTATGGAATGGAATGATGGGACTGATGCGCCTTCTGGCATCGGCGCATTCGATCGAGCTTGAGCCTAAAATAGGCTCTGTTCTAGACCACGGTTGTTATTTTGGTTTCGCTTGCGAGAACGTATTGATGGATGCCAGCTCAGCAAGTCGGTGCTCGCTGAGTTGTGATCAAGAGACAGGGCAGAGTCGGGGACTCTACCTCAATGAGTTATTTAAGCGCCGAGGGCATTGTTGTATTTAAACCGCCCGCACCTGAAGCATCACTAATAATAGTTGAGTGACTCTGCAAAAAATTAAGTACACTAGGAATTGGTGTTCCGCCAATACTGCCTCCTAGCCAAAATGGGGAGTTACGTTGCCACACGATATAGTTGGCATCCAAATCATTCCTCAGCCGTTGATAAATATCAAGATAAGCTGGATATGTTGTAGGAGTGGGTTGTTTATAATCACTTTCATAATCATCCCCTTGCACTTCTGGAACAAGCAATACTGTATTGCTTAGCCCTGGATAATAAGTGAGCACCCCAGGATTTCCAACAGTGGTATTTAAAGAATTGTCATAATGACTATTCGGAGTACCCAAACCAAACTTCCCGATCGCCAGGACCGATGACGCTCCCCCTGATGCCATATTAGCTACATGCCATCTTGGAAAGTTAAGTGTTGCTACAATAGGAGTATATATAAAATGAGTATTCATGTTATTCAGAACATCAATTTGCCCCGCAACCTGCAGAGCTTCAGTGCCCGTACTATTCGTTCCCGTACCATAAGGCACAACAGGTTGTGCTATGGAGCTTTCTGTGGTACTCACCTGCACTAATACATTATTATTATCAAAAGATACATTGTTACTGTTTGTAGCACCCGCTAATGCTTGCATAAACAGACCAATCCGGTAGGGAACACTTGCTTTCCATAACTTCAGATTGTAGCCCTTTACTGCCCCTGTACTGTCTTTGTAAGCAAACAATTTATCGAATGTTATATGCTCAAGGGGTGTCCCAGCGCCGTACGTACCAGTCGTAATCGCCAGATCATTCGGCACAATCAAACTTGCAGCTGCAGCTGCAGCTGCAACTGCAGCTGGAGTTCCATCACTACCTGTAAATGTTCTCCACGCAAAAGACAGGATTAGGTGTTTACCTCTAGTTTCAAGCTCATTAGCAATAGTGATCAATTGACTAAAATTAAAAGTACTTACCCCCCCCGTCCTTGTCTCGTATCGTCCCCAAAGAATAACTACCTTCACTCCTCGTAATGACGGAGTGGTGCTTAATTCATTGTATATATTTGCCATTTGTGTGGGATTGTTTAACTGCCAATCTTCAATCTTCACATAGTGCCCTGGCTTCCATTTATTGATTGAAAGTGGCGTTGCCAGAATTGCTTGGCTCTGCAAAAGAAAAAAGAAACCAAATCCTAAAACGAGAATCTTTAGAAAATTTTCTACAAAATTATTCTTCATGATGATGTCCCTTTAAATTAAGTTTTCAGTATGTATATACATACTGAAAACTATTCTAAACCAAATCTCACTAACATACTAACAACACAGCAAGCCTTACTTTTTACTACAAAAGCAGATCCCATAATGTTTGAATTACCTCGTCAACCCCGCATACAATACCGGCAATTTCTCCGGTAAGCGTTCCACATGATCCACCACCAAATAGTTACGTTCGCCAAAAATGCGCGACACATATTGATCCGCGCGCGGATCAAGGCTCATGCAGTAGGTGATGATGCCCGAACGGCCGGCTTCTTCCACGGCTTTTTTGGTGTCGTGACGCAGGTATTGCGGATCACGCACGTCGACGTCGGCGGGTTCGCCGTCGGTGATGACGAGCAGCAGTTTTTTTGCAGACTTTTGCAGTTTAAGGTAATGCGTGGCGTGGCGCATCGCTGCACCCATGCGCGTTGACAACTGCCCGGTCATGCCGGCGAGCCGGGCTTTGGGGATTTCGTTATAGGGTTGGTCGAAATCCTTGTAGCGGTAGTATTCCACGTCATGGCGCCCGTCCGAGCAGAAGCCGTGAATCGCGAAAGGGTCGCCGATTTTGTTGATGGCGTTGGCGAGCAGTACCGTCGCTTGGCGCGTCAGATCCAGCACGGAGTAATCATGTCCGGCGACTTTTTCGTTGGTCGATTCGGATAAATCCAGCAGCACGAGCACTGAAATGTCGCGCACTTTGCGCACCGAGCGCATCATGATGCGGGGGTCTGGTTGCATGCCCATGCGGATGTCGATCATCGAACGGATCGCAGCGTTGATGTCGATTTCGTCACCGTCTTCCAGTTTGCGGATGCGGCGCGTGCCTTGCGGTTGCATGGCATCCAGCAAGAATTTCATGCGCGCGATTTCGCGTTTGTATTGCTGCGCGATGTCGTCGATACATTGTATGTCGCCAAGTTTCGGGCGTTTTTCTTGTACAGTTGCCCAATCCGGGCGCTCCAATTGAATCTGGTAATCCCATTCGGAATAGTGATAGGGCGCCGACACCGGTTCTTTGCCTTCTAGATCATTGTAGGAAACGCCGGTATCTTCATAAGGGAAAAATTCGGTACCCATAACCCAGATTTCCTGCGCATCATCTCCGGCGGTTTCCACCTCGACTTCGTTGGCGAATTCCATCACATTGACATATTTGCGAATTTGTTTGGGTGCTTCATAGCCAGCCGATAGGGACTTGTTTAAATCAAATTCCTCAAATTCCCAGAAATAACGATTGTCGTCGCGATACGGTGCAGTGAGTTGATCCGATAGCATAGCAAAGGGAATGTTTTTTTCTCTAAAACTATGCGTCAGTTGAACGCCAATGTCCCATGAGATTTGATAGGTATCCAGTTTGTCTTGTGCGGCTGCAAAAAGCTGGCGGCCTTCGATAATCCAGCGATCGTTGTCCTGATAATCCGGGTCGAGTAAAGCGCGTGCCAGGCGATTGAGATAATCGCCCATGGTGACAGCCCTATCCGGCGTGGCGGTATGCAAAGCGGCCCAGGTTTTACGCAATCCCGGAAAGCGGCGGATGGCAAGTGCTTCGACGCGCGCATCTTCGATCACGGAGATGACCGCCATTTGCATCGGACTCAATCCTTCCGCAGAGATCGGTTGTTTGGTTTCCACCAGATGCGCGGCAGCGTGCGCGGCGGCGGCACGATAAACCTCGGTGGCGGATACACCCGCATGGCTGTCATAGGCATCAGGCAGGTAAATGAAGTAATTTTCGATATAGGGCTTGTAACCTTCGCGCGTTTCAAAGTCACCGGAGGTGGGTTTCATGAAAAAATCACGTGCCCACAGTGCGCGCAGATACATATTGATGCGGCGCTGCACATCCACAAACAGGGTGCCTTTGCGTTCTTTTTGCAGTACCGCGAGTGATTCCTTGGATTCCAGTCCAAAATATTTGATCTGCTCTTCATAATTCGTGCGATGCGCATGCGCGCCCCACATCGCCCAGCGGCGCAAACCGCCCAAAGTCAGTTGACCAAACAGAATATCCAATTTGTTGAGCATCGGACGCATACCACGCGGCGCTTGTGCAATCAAAGTATTCAGGAATTGCAGATAATTCTGGAATAGCTGCGCATCACCGAGGCGTTTTGCCGCAGTGGGGGAAGTGGCCAATACCAGCTCAATCACTGCGCCGGAAGTTCTGGAGGCGAGTGAAAGTGCAGATGTTGCCAGATCGCTGATAATGTCTTCACCAATTTCTTTGGCTACCAATGGGACTTCATCGATCCAACAATCCACCAGACTGCGTCCGCGCCCTAATCCGCGGATTGCCGAAGCACCTTTCAGATAATTATCCAATCCACGCGACGAAAAAGTTTTGACGGCTTCCGGCCATGCATGCCTGAGTAATTCAACCGATTCTGGCTCTAAATCTTCCAGTAATTCTTTGTAGTCATCCAGATTAATACTCATGGGAGCACCTGTTTATTTTTACAAAACAATCGATAGATTTCAGAATTATCAAAACTCTTAATTAAAAAAAGTGCTGACTGCCGCATCCAATGCATCACGCATGTCGGGATCATCAGTAATAGGGCGAACCAGAGCAACACGGCAAGCGGCATGGGCGTCTACTTTTTTGGCGATGAGACTGCCGGCGTAAATCAGCATACGCGTTGAGATACCTTCATCCAATCCATGGCCTTTCAGGTTACGTGCGCGTTCCGCAATCGATACCAGTTTTTCGGCAATTTCAGTGGACACACCCGTTTCATGCGCCACAATTTCACTTTCAACGTCATGGTTAGGATAATTAAAATCCAGTGCGCCAAAACGCTGTTTGGTGGATTGCTTGAGGTCTTTCATCAAGCTTTGATAACCTGGATTGTAGGAAATGACAATCTGGAAGTCAGCATGCGCATGAACGAGTTCGCCTTTTTTTTCCAATGGCAAGACCCGGCGATTGTCGGTTAATGGATGGATCACCACAGTGGTATCTTGGCGCGCTTCAACAACTTCGTCCAGATAGCAAATGGCGCCATAGCGTGCCGCAACAGCCAACGGACCATCTTGCCAGCGTGTGCCGTTGGCATCCAACAAAAAACGGCCCACCAGATCGGAAGCGGTCATATCTTCGTTACAAGCTACGGTAATCAGAGGTTTTTTTAATTTCCATGCCATGTATTCAACAAAACGAGTTTTACCACAGCCGGTAGGACCTTTCAGCATCATCGGCATGCGCACCGAATAGGCGGCTTCATATAATTCCACCTCATCAGCTACGG
>NZ_JAKFWH010000026.1 GCF_021731985.1 Nitrosomonas sp. | reverse complement strand
ATCGGTGGATGGCCTCGTTTACCGCTTACCGGATAGTGCGGGGCAATGACATTCAGCAGAGAGGGCCAAGGCGTTACCCCTTCGATTTCGGACAAAAAACGATCCCGTCGTGTTTGTTTCTTCTTTGCTGCATATTCCAGGTCAGAAAAGCTTGATTGCATCGCTCTATTCCATATTTATCAATACGATGCATTTTATCAAACCTTTATGACCAAAGTTGATGTGATCGAATAAATCAGTGTTTCCCTAAGCTTTTAAACTGAAAAACCGGATTGGAGTTATGAAATTCCAATCCGGTTTTTTTAATTCACTTTATTTACTAGAGTTTAGAGTTTCAGCCCCAAAGGAGGTAAATCACCCCAAGAAAATAAGAAAAAAGCTTGACAAAGTAGCATAAAAATCGTTGCCGCCTTTCTAAATATCTTTGTTTTTGAAAGATATTTAGAAAGGCGGCCTTCTTCAGAAAGGAATTTTCATTCACTTCTGGAGGCCGCGATGAATGCAAAAGGATATTCTGGTATCCCAAGCGAACTGTGCCATTGGATAACATTTTTGAGCAAGGCGCTACCCGTTAGATCAATCGGTACGTTTATCGAGTTGTTGATTGGAGCGATGTTAACACCGACGGGCTTTGTGACAGATGCGTATTTGATGGTGAATATGCGCAACCACTGGACGAGTTATTACAAGTGGTTGCAGCATGGAAAATGGTCATGGCTTGGGTTGGCGCGGCAATTTGCACGACTGGTTTTAGCTTGTTTGAGGCAACATACGGTGTATCTGGTGATCGATGATACGCTGACGCTACGCGCAACGAAGAAAGCGCCGGGAAGCCGGATTCATCATCAGCACGGCAACAAGGCAAACCTAGCTGCATATGTTCTGGGGCAATGCTGGGTAAGTCTGGCAATGGTTGCCAAACGGACAAACGGTGAATCGGTTGCGTTGCCGATTCTATCTCGGCTGATGCCAAGCACCGGCAATACCGGCAAGTTGATTGCGGCCAATACGCTGGTACGCGCGATACAAGGCTTACTGCAAGGATTGAAGGTTTATGTGTTGATGGATAGCTGGTATATGCGGCGCCGTGTGATTTCCGCCAACACCCGGCTAGGTTTTTCGGTGATTGGTCAGGTAAGGATAGACACTCGCCTCTACGATCTACCGCTACCCCGGCGTCACGGCGAATTAGGGCGAAGTAGGAAGTATGGGGAGAAATACACGCCGGAACATATTGATCAACTGCATCGTACCATCACAACGCTCAAGATTTACGGCAAAGAACAACGCGTGCGATTGCGCAGCCAATTGGTCAAAGCGCGCTTTCTCGATGGTCAGTTAGTGCATGCTGTTTGGTGCGAATTTGAAAGAAGCAATGGAGAATGGAAAGCAGCCAGCCTGATATTGAGCACAGACATCACACTGACGGCGGAACAAGTGATTGAAAGCTATAGCCTGCGTTGGTCGATTGAGCCCATATTCAATCAACTTAAACAAACTTGGGGCATGAAAGAAGCATGGCAGCAAACACGCAAAACCTTACATCGCTGGGTGCATATCACTATGGTGAGCTATGGCTTAGTACAATTGCTGAGTTGCTTAAACAACCCAACAGTCGATGCGCTTTGTCAGCATACGCCTTGGCGCAAAGAAAATCCCAAAACTGCCGGACAAATCCGCAGAGGATTGACTCTTCTTTTTCGACATGTTGCGATCAGGCAGTGGTGGGATGCTACTTGCAAAAAATTCAGACCACCTGATTGGGACAAAAATGAAGATTATAGGCATCAACAGCGTAACACAACGTAGTGCAAAGAAAATTAGTGAAGCAATCAACAGATTCAAGCTGAAAATTACCAGCTTGAACTGATGGATTCGCTCTAAACTCTAGTTTATTTACTATTGAGAAAAAACGAATCAGGCATCCTTAACAGCACTTTGCACGATAGCCGGTGCAAGTAAAGATTCCGGCTGATCCGGTGCTTTTTTATCGGGTATATCATCAAACCAGTGATATACCATCGGCATAACCACCATCGTCATCAACGTCGCTGTCGTCAATCCGAAAATGACCACGATAGCGAGTGGTTTTTGCACCTCAGAACCCAATCCCGTGGCCGTTAGAAAAGGTGCCAATCCTAGAATTGTCGTGGCCGCCGTCATCATGACCGGCCGGAAACGTTGCGCACAGGCTTGTCTAGCGGCTGCTTGCACACTCAGGCCTTTTTCGCGCAATTCCCGCAGAAAGGATATCAGCACTACACCGTTCAAAATGGAAGTCCCCCACACGGCAATAAAACCTACCGATGCAGGTACCGACAAATACTGACCGGTAACAAAGAGCCCGACAATCCCGCCTACCGATGCGAAGGGTAAAACCAGATAAATGAGCACGGCCATCTTCACCGAATTAAACAGCATGAACAGCAAGAAGAAAATAGCTGCTAACGTAACCGGCACAATGATGGAAAGTTTTGCCATCGCACGTTGCATGTTCTCAAACTGACCACCCCAGACGAAATAATAGCCGGGAGGCAATTTAATTTCTTTCGCGGTACGCTCTTGGAGCTCAGCGACAAAACCACCCATGTCTCGCTCATGCACGTTAACACCAATGACCACACGGCGTTTTGCAAACTCGCGTGAAATGATTGCAGGGCCATCGATCACTTTGATATCTGCGATTGCACTCATTGGTATGAGCATACCGCCATCAGTCCCCGTTGCACCGGGTGTACCACTGCCAGGCCGTAATAACAATTGCTTGATCGCTTCCACATCATGACGATATGCTTCCGGGAATCTCAGTAGCAACGTAAAGCGCCGTTCGCCTTCAAAAACCTGTGTAACCGCTTTGCCACCGACAGCGGTGGCAATCATTTCGTTAACGTCAGCGACGTTCAAGCCGTGACGAGCGATGGCGCGGCGATCAATATCGATCGTCAACTCCTGCTGACCGGATAATCGCTCAATACGGATATCTCGGGCACCCCGTGTGGATTTGACGATACGTGCTACTTGTTCAGATAGTTTGCGTAATTGCTCGAGATCATCACCAAAAATTTTGATGGCAACTTGCGAGCGTACCCCGGTGACCATTTCATCGACCCGCTGCGCAATTGGTTGAGAGATGACAATATTGACACCCGGTAGCGTGGCCAGGGCCTTACGAATATCCTCTTCGATTTCCAGCTGGGTACGGCCTGATCCAATAAGATCCAGATCGGCGATCGGATCCGATTCATTCTGTGATGCCGGATCAGCGGGCGTTTCTCCACGACCCAACTTGGAAACAACCGATTTGACGCCGGGTACCGCCACTATCAATTTCATTGCTTCGGTTTCAATTTTGATGGCTTCATCCAAAGAAATGGATGGTGCGCGGATAATCACCGGAGTCACTGCGCCTTCCTTCATGATTGGAATGAACGCCGTCCCCAACATTGGAAACAGCACTAATGCCACCACCAATGAGCAGACAGCAACAATCAAAGTCTTTTTCTGATTACGCACCGCTAAATCATAAATGCCCAGGTAGCCCTTTTTAAGCACAGCAATGACTTTAGTGTCCTGCTCGCTACCGCCTTTTAACAGATAATCACACAGAACAGGGGACAACAATAACGATACAAACAATGCGATAAATAACGAGATAGAAATAGTAATTGCTAGCGGACTGAATGTTTTTCCTTCCATTCCTTCCAGAGTCATTAAAGGAAGAAATACCAACACGGTCACAATTAAACCAAAAATCACCGGTGTGCCGACTTCAGCGACCGCATCCACAATGACATCAAATTTGGACTTTCCCGTATCTTTGGCTTCCCCCAGGCGCTGATAAATATTTTCAACAACTACCACCGTGGGATCCACCATCATGCCGAGTGCAATTGTCAGACCACCTAATGACATCAAATTGGCAGGCATACCGTAATGGTTCATCACCAGGAAGGTGATCAATGGGGTGATAATCAGTGTGAAACATACGACAAAACTAGTGCGAACGGTACCCAGAAAAATCGATAACACCACAATAACCAGAATCAAGGATTCCATCAGCGTAGTTTGAACGGTGGATAGTGCACCATCCACTAGATCGGTACGATCATAAAACGGCACAACCTGCAAACCATCCGGTAATATGCCACGCTCATTGATTTCAGCAACTCTTTCCTTGATTCGACCGACAATTTCCTTGGCATTACCACCCCGCAGCATCATGACAATACCCGTCACTGATTCGGTATCGCCATTCTTAATGCTAGCACCCTGGCGCACTTCACCGCCAAAGGTTACCTCAGCCACATCACGTACATATACCGGAACACCGTTCATTTCTTTGAGCACGATATTGCGGATATCATCCAGCGAGGCGATAAGGCCCACGCCACGGATCAGATATTGCTCATAGCGCAATGCCAATATATTGCCGCTGGCATTGGCGTTATTACTGGCCAGTGCACGGTCAACCTGTCCTAGCGTTATATCGTAATGCCGCAGCTTATTGGGGTCGGCGTATACTTGGTATTCTTTAACAAACCCGCCAATGGAATTGATTTCCGCTACACCTCGGATCGAACGTAGCAAGGGGCGCACTACCCAATCTTGAACTGTACGTCGCGCAATTAATTCTTCCTCGGTCAGTGCTCGGGTACCATCATCGGGATGTTCAATAGTGTATTGATAGACCTCCCCCAGACCTGTCGAGACCGGTCCAAGCACCGGTGTGATGCCGGGTATCAATCGAGGGGTGACATCAATAATCCGCTCCATGACCAATTGGCGCGCAAAAAACACATCGGTTTGATCGGTGAACACCAAAGTGATGAGCGATAATCCGCTCTTATTCATTGAGCGCATTTCGACTAATCCGGGCAGACCGGTCATGGCGATTTCAACGGGTACGGTAACCAATCGTTCCATCTCTTCCGGACTGCGGCCAATCGCTACCGTAGCGACCTGCACCTGAATGTTGGTGACATCCGGGAATGCATCCACAGTGAGCGATTTAACAGCAAACCCGCCTGCAGCGCATAGCATCAGTCCGATCACCACCACCAGCAAACGCTGTCTCAGCATTGCACGAACTATCGCGGCCATCATGGGCTACTCCAGTTCAGCAAGCTTACGCTCACTATCTAAATGAAAGGCACCTGCGGTTACGATACGTTGATCAATCGTCACTCCTTTTATGACTGGACGTAAATTGGCCACTTCAGGACCCAATTCAACGGGCACGCGCTGAAAACGGTTATCGCCTAATGCGATAAAGACATAATCCAGATTTAATTCCCGAACGATTGCCGACTCAGGAACCACTAATACTTTGTGTTGCGGGTCCGTGATGTGCATATTTGCCAGCATATCCGGTTTAAGCTTGCGCTCGGGATTTTCCACCATGACCCGGGTCATCACGGTACGGGTTAAACGATTGATCGTATCGGAAACAAAAATGATCACGCCATCCATCAATTGAGTTCCTAATGCGGGCACTTGAATCTCGACATGTTGCTCCAAGTGAACTTCGCGAGCAATTTGCTCAGGCACATCGCCAACGACCCAAACATGCGACAGATCCGCGACTTGGAAAAGTGGATCAGAAGGTTGCACTACCTGACCTACCATGACGTTACGTGCGATCACGTAACCTTCGCGAGTTGCCTTGATATCCATCCACGGCAAGATTTTTCCTCGTTTTTTTAGTTCTTTTAATTCTTGATCACCCATTCCAAATAATCTAAGTTGATCTGCTGCTGCACTTAACTCGGCTTGGGCAATTTCCAGTTCGGATTGCCGCCGTTCTACTTCAGCCAGCGGTATCACATCAGCAGCCAGCAAATGACGCGCACGTTCGGATGCTTTCTGGGTTAGCACAACACGGGATGATGCACGTAAATAGGCGAGCTGTGCTTGTGTTAAATCCGGACTGGTAATACGTGCTAATCGATCACCTGCTTTAACATAAGCACCCAGTATCACAAACATATCGATGATACGCCCTGTAACATAAGAACCAATTTGTGCGGTTCGTTCTTCATCGACTTGAACTCGGCTGGGTACAAGTATTTTATCGGCAAGATCAATGAGTGCTGGTTGCCCAATTTCTAGCCGCCCTTCCAATTCGGGACGAGCCGTGATGCTGTTGATATCACGCTCTGCTGTAGATTGCTTGGGAGCTTGTTCTTCCGAAGCCTTATCGCATCCGGTCAACAACGATGCTGCGATAACAATGGAACCAATGACTGATAATTTGAATTTCATTCTACAAGTAACTCCCTAGGATAGTGTGCGCGTAGACGGTCAATTTCGGCAGCGGCGGATTGCAGATCAAAACGTGCCAGCAAGGAATCCCCTACAATTCCCCGGAGTATACGTTGTGTGTCCAAAAACTCGAGGAGTCCGCGTTCGCCGAATCGATGTGCAGCTCTGGCAACTTCTACCGCATTTTCCGCCTCTTTAAGCAATCCGCCTTCAAACATATCTACTCGGCGCTGTGCAATCTGTAGCATCTGCCATGCCGATTCGAATAATTGTCCGATTTCATAGCGGCGAAATTCGAGCGTATCGCGTATGCGAGCAGAATCGTAAATAGCGGTATCAATTTCACCACGACGACGATACCACAGTGGAATTCGGATACTCATACCAGCCATATTAGAGGTAAATTGCGCATCTTGATAATTGGTGTATAACACGTTAATTTGCGGCAATACCGAAGCCTTTTCCTGGCTAATCCGCTGGGTAGCGCGTTCTTGTTCAGCCTGCAGCCGAACCACATCAGGATTAACCTGAGGAACTTGAATACGCAGCTCCTCCAGCGGCGGCAAATTGACGGGGTCTTTTAATGAGGCACTGATTTCAAAATCAGCAGGTATCGCTCCGGCTGTAAACTGCATGAGTGCTATGCGCGCGCGCTGCACGCCCAATCGGGCTGCTTCCTTACGATTCGCGGCGTTTTGTACTTCAGTATCCGCACGGATTAGCTCAAAACGCGCCGCTTCCCCTCTTTCGACATTGATTTTGATACGCCGCCGCACATCATCGACCAAATCATAGATATTTTGCTCCATAGCAAATTGTTCCTGGCGAAGCAATAATTCATATGAACGTACACGCAGTTGCGCGGCCAAATCGGCACGCACCTGATCAAAGCTGGCGCGGCTGGCACCTACGATTGCTTCAGATGCACTGATACGGGCGCTACGCATGATAGGGTTCTCGATCGGTTGATTGACCGTCACTGAGCGCTGCATAGAGGTAGGTCCGGTTATCGCTAATGAATAACGATTACTATCGGGGCCAGCTGTCACAGTGACTTCAGGGTTAAGAAACGCAGAAGCGGCCACCACACCTGCCTTAGCCATATCGACTTGCGAGCGAGCAGCAAGCACAAGACCATTGGCTTGCAAACCCAGTCGTTGTATTTCATCAATTTTGAGTTTGGCTGATTGTTGGGCTAATGTGGATGGAGAGGAGAACGCAAAGCTTAAACTAAGTAATAAGTACCAAAATGTAGATTTCTGCATAGTGCCCTTTCAATTATTACAGAGATATGATGTCATTCACATATTCTTCACATAAAATTAGCTGCTAATAATATAGGAATATTACGTTTCAGCAATCTTAATATTAACGATAATAAGGTCTTTTATTAATATTTTGAAGAAAAAATCAGAATAGCTAATTAACAAAAGCCCGGAATTTACCAAAACAATCCTGAATGATTGCTGAACAAGAACATTAATCCATATGCATTCAAAACCCTCACATCACAATCTCTACCCGATAAAGCTTTTGATACTGATTCTCAGCGTATTAGCGATTATTTGGCTTGTTACAGGAATATCCTGGCGGACTTATGAATTGCGTGACAATGATCCTAACCGTGGCGCTATCACAAATGGTATCGATAAATTCGGCGATCAATTTTCTCAAATAGTTTATCTTGATCAAGGCTGGTCTGCGGCTGATAGTCTGTGGTTCTATAATACAACGCAAGGTTCCAATTTATTACCTTACAGTTTTTTTCTAGTGCTGGAGCAGTCTGATTCGTCCGCTTTGTTCCGCAGTGATGAGAATATTGATCGCTATGGTTATCTGCCGCAACGGTCAACTGCCAGTAATCCAGATGGATTACCCGTAGGGATGGTACGAGATGAATATCGAAATAAGGCGTTTATGGGATTTACTTGTGCTGCTTGCCATACAACCCAGATCAATTATGCCGGCACTGGAATTCGTATTGATGGTGGCCCGGCGAATTCAGATATGGAATCCTTCATGATCGATTTGGCAGCGGCGCTGTATGCTACTTTAGAGACTCCGGAAAAACTTGATCGCTTTGTTACTCATGTAATAAAACAAGGCCACTATGAGAACGCAAACGAAGTATTAGCCGATCTCAAGAAATATGCTCAGCGTATTAAAACGTATAACATCATTAATACGCCCCGTGACACCAAGCGCCCGTTAACCCGATATGGCTATGCGCGATTGGATGCATTTGGACGTATCTATAACCGTGTGCTCGAACACATTATGAGTGCGCAACAATTGCGCGAATTACTGGTTGAAATACTTTCTCCGGCTGAACTGGCTAAGGTGATGGCTGGCATTGAACCAGTGCTTAGCAGCAATGATCGCGACCATGTTATCGAACGAACCCAAGCATACTTGACTGATAAGCAAATCATCAAATTACGCAATAAAATCTATAATCCGGCTGATGCCCCGGTCAGTTACCCATTTCTATGGGATGTTCCACAGCATGATTATATTCAATGGAATGGCAGAGTCGAGAACAGTGGGCTAGGTCCAATGGCGCGTAATGCAGGCCAATTGATCGGCGTATTCGGCACGCTGGATTGGCAGGAAAAAGATGGTTTCACCCTATCTTCAGTGCTCGGCGGACAAGGACTTGGTTCTAAGCATATTGATTTCCAATCCTCCATCGATATCCGAAATTTGCGTCGAGTAGAAAACCATTTGCGCAAATTAACCTCACCCCTTTGGCCTGAACATATTTTGCCCAAGCTCGACAACACACGATTGACTAGGGGTGCAGAATTATTTGCTCAATATTGCGCATCGTGCCATGGTCAAATAAATCGGTCAGACCCTAATCGCCGCGTCGTCGCTAAAATGATTTCAGTCTCTTCCGTAGGAACGGATTCTAAAATGGCTGCAAACAGCATAGAATTTACCGGCTATAGCGGCATTCTAAAGAATCAATATGTTAGTGTCAGTACCGGAAACATCTTATTGCAACATCAAGCACCAGCGGTCGCTCTATTGACCTCCGCTACGCGCAATGTTGTCACCACACCCGATCGCGACAAATGGTTTATACGACGGTGGGTAGAGCGATCGTATGATTTTGCCTATACATTTTTTGATAACGAAGTGCGGTCTTCTCTTAAAAATGGAAACTACACGCCCGATACGACGGCCAAACCTTTTGCTTCGGTAATGGCTTATAAAGCACGTCCACTCAACGGCATCTGGGCAACCGCCCCATACTTACATAATGGTTCAGTACCAACACTGTATGATCTGCTTTTACCCAAAAGACAAGTCGGTGATCCGATAGAGGGTGAGTATCGACCGGATGAGTTTATTGCCGGTTCGCGTGAGTTTGATGTGGAGAAAGTTGGCTTAAAATCGACGGGCTACGATGGTTTCTTGTTTCGTACCAGCATTTGGGGTAATAACAACGGCGGGCATGAGTATGCTTCTGGCCGCGCACCACAGCCGGATGAAACATTTCTACCGGCATTGACTAAAGAACAACGGCTGGACTTGCTGGAGTACCTTAAGTCTTTATAAGCAACATAAGGAGAAATGCTTATGATTCCATCTGCTTTTACTGCCGAAGACCCCAGATATCTAATTGAAAAACTCATTTCCAAAAGACGCATTCATAACGCGAGTTTCAGCTCTCGTACCGACAATGCTACTTCTGGAACCGCTGCAGGCTCATTCAGGTAAATTACTTTTCTTCTCGATACCACTTTGAGCTGGTTGTCACAGGCAAAATCCATAATAAATTTGTAGGCACCCGGATTGCTGTTTTTTAACACTGTTTTTACCCGCACGCCCACTTGCCCCTCATGTATGATCGGCTGAGCATGCTCCGAGTATACCCAACGCCCATGGTTATCATAACTGGCAAGGGCCCCACAGAGCCTCTCTGACCAGTCACTCGGACGAAATGGCCGGCCATTTGGGATAACACCCAGAATCAAGCACTCTTCAGGTTCAGACTTCATATGCATTGCAACAATAAGAAAAATAAAAGTTGAGAAACAGCATGAACTGAGGCCATAACAGTTTTTTTGGACGGGTGTCCCGGAATAATTTGGTAAATTTTTCTGCGATCATGCGTAGAATTCATGATAAGAATCTTCTTTTCTTTAAAATCCTAATGGTTATTACGGCATAGCTTTAAAAAAATAGAGACAATTTCCAATAGAATGGGGAAGTAACTATGGAATTAACCAGGGAAAATAGGATCTGATGTTTTACAACTGAGATAGATCACATTGATTGTCTGTTACAACCAAATTATTTAAGAAAAATTAAAAATAAGTAAGCTGTTTTATTCCCTATCTTAGTTTTTCTATTTCATTAGGAGCTAACGTGGCTTTGCAAATTTCAATTAACTTAAGACTTGCTATGATTGCAAGTCAGGCTATCTGGCTCGGTGCTTGCGCCAATCTTTCTTACTATGCCCAAGCCGTCGATGGGCATTTTAATGTTCTACACCGTGCGCAACCGATTAGTACAATTCTTGCCCACCCCGAAACAGATCCAAAACTAAAGCAATCACTGAATAAAATCGTTCAGTTGCGTGAATTCGCCAGTCGTGAATTGAAGTTACCGGATAACTTGAGCTATACCAGTTATGCGGATTTAGAACGCCCCTACGTAGTATGGAATGTTTTTGCCTCGCCGGAGCTTTCCATGAAACTCAAAGAATGGTGTTTTGT
>NZ_JAKFWH010000059.1 GCF_021731985.1 Nitrosomonas sp. | reverse complement strand
TGGATATTCACTCGTTGCAGCTGACCCAACCGCGTTCAGTGGGGGTTGAGCATATTAGGCTGCATGCCTTAACCCAGCTGGGGTTGATCGAGAAGCTGGCTGAACTGGGCATCAATGGGGTGATGCGTGCCGCCATTATTGGCAACATCATTGGTCGCATGGCGTATCCGGCATCGGAATTGAGCAGTTGGCAGTGGTTGCAAACGCACAGCGCATTGGGAGAGCTGATCGATGTCGATTTTGCGGCAATGTCGCATATGTCGCTGTATCGCGCATCGGACGCGCTGATGCACCATCGTGATGCCATTGAAGATCATCTGTTTGGCGCGATTCAAAGTCTGTTTGATGTGGATGTTCCTAACGAGTGACTAATGATCATGAAGTTATGCTACAAGCCATCATTCATTTTCTGGAATCAATCGTTTGGCAGGAAACCATATAGTGAACCGGCTGCCCTTGCCGACTTGACTGGCAATCTCCAGACGCGCCTGGTGCCGATTTAAGACATGTTTGACAATAGCAAGCCCAAGCCCTGTTCCACCGGTTTCTCTTGAACGGCTGCTATCGACACGATAAAAGCGTTCCGTTAAACGTGGAATATGTTCCGGCTCGATACCGATTCCGCTGTCCTGCACAAAAAATAGCCCCCGTCCGTCGCGCTTCTCCCAGTTAATACTGATTTCCCCGCGATCTGGGGTATAACGAATCGCATTGCTGATTAAATTTCCAAAAGCGCTACGTAATTCTTCTTCACTCCCCAGTAATTGATCTTGCGTCGCGATATTTAATTTGAGTTGATGGCGACCGGCACTGAGGGATTCTGCGTCCTGCAGAATGCCGCGCAGCAGACTGGTCACATCCACGATTCTCTCATTCACAATACTTTGTTCATTTTCAAGACGCGATAAAATCAGCAAATCTTCAATCAATCGCTGCATACGTGTGGTTTGTTCTGACATTAATACCAGCGCACGTTTATTAAAGCCGGTATTGACATTTTCATCCGCTGATAAAGTTTCAAGAAAACCGCCAATGACCGTGAGTGGCGTGCGCAATTCGTGAGAAACATTGGCAATGAAGTCGCGCCGCATAGTTTCAATTTTTTCAAATCGCGTAATATCGCGACTAATTAGAAGCTTCTGGTTATAACCATAAGGTACTAACTGAAGCGAAACAATGATTCCTTGTTGACGCGTTTGATTGAGTATCAGCGGATTACTGTATTTACGCGTTGCCAGATATTCGACAAAAGGTATCTGCCTGACCAGATAGGTGATTTGCTGCCCGGCATCCAATGACAGATTAATGCCTAAATGCTGCTCCGCAACTGGGTTACACCATTCAATCCGGTCAGATTCATCCAGAATTACAATTCCATCAGGCATCGCGGAAGTAACGCTACGCATCCGTTCCAATGCAAGGCTCAATAATTCCTGGCTTTGACTATGTTGACGCACATAGCGCGCTAAATGTGCAAATACATCATCCCATGCTCCAGAGCCAGCCGGAATGCTCGCTGGAGAATGATCAGAAAGCTGTAACCAGCGTTCTAATGCAACCAAATGGCGGATATGATGAAGTATCATCCATAACAACGCAACGCTGGAAAATATTAATGCTTTAACAGCACCCAGAATCATCCACAGTACTGCAGTGATAAAGATAACAAAAATGATATTGAAGGAGCGCTGCCAAATATCAGACACTTAAATAATCCTGAAAAAAGGTAACAACGCGGGAAAGGTATCGCTTGGGGTAGTTTTGAGAATTTTCAGACTCGATAACCAGACAGTGAGTACAACTTAAAACACAGGTGGAATCAATCAATTTCATAAACGATGTCACTATGCGGAATGTTGCAATTTATTTTATTAGATTTGTGTATTCGAATCTTTAGCTTGTAGTGCCGCTACCGCAGAGAACCGGTAACCTGCGCCTCTGACAGTTTGTATCCAGTCATCTCTGCCTGCCAATTGTAACGCTTTACGCAACCGGCGAATATGTACATCCACGGTACGTTCTTCGACAAATACATGATCACCCCATACCCGATCCAATAATTGACTGCGTGAATATACCCGCTCGGTATGTGTCATCATAAAATGCAACAGTCGATATTCAGTAGGCCCTAACTCAATTTCTTTATTCCCGGCGGTCACCCGATGATTGACCGGATCTAGCCGCAACTCATCAATTTCAACCACTTCGTCTGAAGCTTCCGGAGCCAATCTGCGTAGCACAGCATTAATACGAGCGACCAGCTCTCGTGGCGAGAAAGGCTTAGTAATGTAATCATCCGCACCAATTTCCAGTCCTGCAACCTTATCCGTTTCCTGAGTGCGCGCAGTCAACATAATAATGGGGACTAAACGGGTGCGTTCGCCGCGCCGTAGAATTCGCGCAAATTCAATACCATTCATACCGGGCAACATCCAATCCAGTAAAATAAGGTCCGGCAATGCATTATTGATAATCGACATTGCTTTCTCTGCATTCTCAGCACTAACAGTTTCATAACCAGCTTGTTGTAGATTATAAATAATCAATTCCTGTATAGCAGCTTCATCTTCTACGATCAGTATTTTTGCGGCCATGAGTAAATTCCTGTATCAATCAAATTTTTTCTGTACAGTTTTGTTACAATGGGTCTAACTATTACGTTTAAACAATTCGTACTGAATAACATAACATGGCCGGTTTATCCAAAGAAACGCCTCATCCCACAGAAATCAAGTTACATCAAAAGTCCAAAATCTTAGATATCACTTTCTCTGATGGAAAAAAATTCCAATTTTCATGTGAATTTTTGCGTGTCCATTCGCCTTCCGCTGAAGTGAGCGGTCATGGTCCAGGGCAGGAAGTGCTGCAAACCGGCAAGAAAATGATCAATATCCGGAAAATTGAACCCATTGGTAATTATGCCATACAACTCCATTTTACCGATGGTCATAACACCGGACTCTATTCATGGGATTTGCTCTATAACTATGGCCTCAATCAGGATAAAATATGGCAACGGTATTTGCAGCGCATGGAGGAAGCCGGTGCCAGTCGTGAACCCGATATCAGAGCCCTGACACCGAATCATTCCTGCAAGTAAATTGTGGCATATTAGATTGATTAATTTTCAATCGAAATAAGCTTATCGATGACTCTCTAAAAGCCAATTCAAACATACACTCAATCACTATCATGACTAAAACTACTCATTTTGGCTTTAATACCGTTGCTGAAGATGAAAAAGCTGGAAAAGTTGCAGAAGTATTTCATTCAGTAGCAGAACGCTACAACCTGATGAACGACCTGATGTCTGTTGGTCTGCATCGTTTATGGAAACGCTTTGCCATTGAAACCAGTGGGGTTAGAAATGGTGACAAGGTATTGGACATCGCAGGCGGTACTGGAGACTTAAGCGCACTGTTTTTGCAAAAAGTAGGCAAATCCGGTGAAGTCTGGCTGACGGACATCAATAACTCCATGCTTTCGATCGGCCGCGACCGCCTGATTGATGAAGGCACACCAACTCCAGTCGCGCAGTGCGACGCTGAAAAACTACCCTTTCCCGATAATTATTTTAACTGTGTCAGCGTCGCATTTGGTCTCAGGAATATGACGCATAAAGACATGGCATTGAAAGAAATGCTGCGCGTCATCAAACCGGGGGGAACTGTCATCGTGCTGGAATTTTCCAAAATCTGGAAACCATTGCAACCTGCCTATGATGCTTACTCATTCAAATTACTACCCACCATGGGAAAAGTGATTGCCGATGATGCAGAAAGCTATCAATATCTAGCCGAATCTATCCGCATGCACCCTTCGCAAGAAGAATTGAAGAAGCTAATGGAACAAGTCGGTTTTGAACGAGTGGAATACTTTAATTTGACAGTAGGTATTGTGGCGTTGCACCGAGGATATAAGTTTTGACTATTTCTAACAGAGGAATTTAGGATTATCACCTAAACGGGATGAATGACAGGTGGTGGCGTTGGACGCGTACAATCATCCTTGGAGAGACATGCCTATTGGTAAGCCTGACAATGACGAGCGGTGTGCAACTTTGTGGTAAGGGAGAAACGGGATAAAACGGACATTTCTATTTGGCGTTGGCACTGTCTGGGTGTAGAACAAGCAAACTTTTAGGACAGTAACGAAAAATCCGCGGTGCCTTGATGGAAATAGTATCGAGTTGATCTCACCCAAATTTTTTCAGCACAAACGCCTGATTCAATCAGGCGTTTGTTTTTCTTGGTGATATATCAGTAATCTTTGCACATAGCTGATTTGATTTGTTCATAACTTACGAACCAATAAAGATTATTAAGTTTTTAGAAAGTGTACTTTTGGGATATTAGGCGATTTGCCATTTTCGATAAGCTACTAAGCTAGCTAAGCCAAGTGAGAACAAGAAGACTATATTTGGCTCGGGAACTGCTGAAATTTCAGTGAAGTTACCACTGGCTAGACCTGTTTCACCTGTAGCATCATCAAATCGACGAATGAAGATACGACCATTATGGGCCAGTTGAATCAATTCGTCTTGGCTGGGAATGGATAAAGCGCTGAGCGCGTTGCCCGTAAAATCCCAAAGATCAAACTGGATGAGATAGAACCCTATGGAATCATAAATTCTCGAGCTTACGAAGAAGCCATCGTCGGAGTCGAAACCACTGGCGACATTTGTCCAGTTGTTGAATACTTGGAGTTCTGTGCTGGATGGTCCAACAAGTGTGCTGCTCCCTGACCATATCGAGAATTGCCCCCAGAGAGAGCATTCTATCGGATTCTATCAGACTCCCGGTTTGTGGGGCATCATCGTGGGTATATCTGGCATAGAAAGTGTCCCCGTAGCTGAATCCGGCTCCAGATTCGCGAATGTCAGTCAGCGTGCCAGTAAATTCATAGGTTGTAACTGCGCCTCTTGCGTGTAAAGAGGTGAGAAAAAATACAACTGCTAGGACTGGAAGGGCTCGGAGTGAGAAGAATGAAGAAAACGTCACAGCTGTGCTCCTTGAGATATTGGTTGATTGTGCATTGATGCTTCTAGTGAATCTGAAAAGAGATTAGATTAATCTGTTATTCTGCGGCGGCGTACTGAAAAGGCTATTAAGCCAAGGCCAGCCAGCAGCATGGCGCAGGTTTCTGGTTCTGGAACAGCACCCATGATGTACTCGTAACCGAAAGTAACTGACCATCCATTACGTATGGTGCCAAGATCATAGACTAAGCCAATTGATGAGTCAGAATTTACGTAATCACCAGGTGCACAGCAGGTAAAAGGAAAGGGTACAGGATCAATATAAGGCATTATGCCAAATGCTGATAGAGGAGTAGTGTTAGCCAACGTCACCGACCAGTCATCCAAGCTTGTGGCTGTTACAGAGGCATAATTTCCTGTCGCATTGATTACATTGTGTGTGTCAAGTCCAAGAGCAACCGGAAAACCTTGATTCGGGTCAAAGCCAACACGCCATTGTAAGTCTATAGCTTCATATCCGGTATATTCGCTAGCTGAATCTGAACGGCAACATGACCATGCACTGGAACAAATACCGTTTCTACAAATTGCCAACCACCGAAATCTGCGTGGGTTAACAGCCCGATAAATGAATCGCTGAGGTCATTATTTTTATGAGCCGGAAAAACAAGCCCATTCAGTATACTTGGTGTACTGTCAATGAAAGACCAGCTACCGTGATCAAAGAACTCTCTTCCCATAAACTTAGACCAAGGGAGGCAGCGCTGAGGAAATGATCGGGATCAGCGACCGTGGCAACGGTGCCCAAGTCGTCGGTAATAACAATAGGTGCGGGATGTGCTGTAACAACGGTACTACATAGAGCTATCACCGCCATTTGCGCAAGGCAATTTCGTTTCAATTCTAATTTCATAATTACTCACTATCCCTTTAGTTTAGATTGTTATTATTAATGGATATACTAAATCCACTCTATAATTATGAGTTAATTAAATAAATTCAAAAAGAGAAAAACTCCTTGGGTGGGTGGAAAGCGAGAGAATTCTAGTAAAATTGATCCTTCTCGGAGGTTGTCTTCGTTACACCAAGTGCGTTTTAGATATTCAATTCTTAATTACACACCTAACATATTTAATCACTGCGTCAATTAGCTCACTTTATGCGATCACTTCCTTATTGGCGCCTTTCCGGTTTTTATTTCTTTTACTTTGCGGTGATCGGCGCATTTGCACCGTATTGGAGCTTGTATTTGCAATCCCTTGGATTTAGTGCGTTGCAAATCGGTGTATTAATGTCATTGCTATTATTTACCCGGATTTTCTCGCCTGCCGCCTGGGGCTGGTTGGCTGATCATATGGGAAAGCGCGTTCGGGTTGTGCAGATTGCTGCTGCAAGTGGATTATTAAGTTTTTGTGGCTTTTTCCTGGGCGAATCGTTTCCCTGGGTATTTTTTGTTATGTTGGCAATGAGTTTCTTCTGGAGCGCCTCATTGCCAATCATGGAATCGATCACCCTGTCACATCTGGGCGAGCGCACCGATAAATACGGGCGTATTCGTTCCTGGGGCTCCGTCGGGTTTGTTCTGGCAGTGGTCGGTATCGGTTATTTTTTGCAAAGCGTGGAAATTATCTGGTTACTTTGGATTATTCTAGGATTAAAGTTTGGCATTGTAATTTTTTCTTATCAGATTCCCGAGAAGGAAATCATCAACTACACTGCAGGATTGCATACGGTACGGCAGATCTGTCTGCGCCCGGAAGTTATGGCTTTTTTGATTGCCAGCTTATTGATGTTATTTGCACATGGGGCTTACTATACATTTTTCTCGATCTATTTGGTTGAACATGGCTACGACAAAGGGTTTGTCGGATGGTTATGGGCTACCGGCGTTATCTGTGAAATCGGTATTTTTTTTATTATGCCGTGGCTGATGCGGCATTTCAGTTTAAAGCACATATTAGTTTTTAGCTTTGCCTGCGCTATTCTGCGTTTTCTGCTGATAGGGCAGGGTGTCGAATGGCCGCTAATTATCGTTTTTGCACAAGTTTTACATGCCGCAACTTATGGCGCGCATCATATTGCGGCCATGATGGTGATCCATCAATTCTTTCATGGCCGTCATCAAGCGAAAGGTCAAGCGATTTATACCAGCATTGCTTATGGACTGGGTGGTGCCTTGGGAGCAATCTCTAGCGGTTATACCTGGGATTGGCTGGGAGCAGAGACCACTTTTTTTATCAGTGCTGCCGCGGCATTAACCGGCATGATCTTAATCGCATGGAAAATGAAACCATTCAGTCATCAATAGATTGTGCTGCGTATAGTTTGTTGAATCAGTAAACTTTATGGGATAATTGCAGGCTAATTAAAAATTTTAAACTTGTATGATGCAAACGTTATACGACAAGCTGTGGAATCAACATGTGGTTCATACTGAATCGGCCGAGCCAGACAGTATGGCATTGATCTATATTGATCGCCATTTAGTGCATGAGGTGACCAGTCCGCAAGCATTCGAAAGTTTGAAGCTGGCAGGACGGAAGCCGTGGCGCCTTGATTCTATCCTGGCCGTTGCAGACCATAATGTTCCAACGACCGATCGCAGTCATGGCATACATGACCCGATTTCTCGTTTGCAAGTCGATACATTGGATCAGAATTGCGATGAACTGGGGATTACCGAATTTAAAATGCAGGATCTGCGCCAAGGTATTGTGCACGTTATTGGTCCTGAACAAGGCGCCACATTGCCTGGCATGACGGTTGTTTGTGGCGATTCACATACCAGTACGCATGGTGCTTTTGGTTGCTTGGCATTTGGTATCGGCACTTCAGAGGTTGAGCATGTATTAGCAACACAGTGCCTATTGATGAAAAAAGCCAAAGCCATGCGTATTTCCGTTGAGGGCAAATTGGGTGTTGGGGTTACCGCTAAAGATATCGCTTTGGCGATCATCGGCGAAATCGGTACTGCTGGCGGCACGGGGTATGCGATCGAATTTACTGGCAGCGCGATCCGGGCGTTATCCATGGAAGGACGCATGACGCTGTGTAATATGGCGATTGAAGCCGGTGCACGCGCGGGCATGGTGGCTGTTGATGAGACAACGATTAATTACATTCAAGGACGGCCTTTCGCACCCAAAGGGGAGTTGTGGGATAGGGCAGTTGCTTATTGGCGCACACTGCAAAGCGATGCCGATGCGGTTTTCGACCGGACAGTTGCCTTAGATGCTGCACAGATCAAACCCCAGGTTACTTGGGGGACCTCTCCTGAAATGGTGACCACGATCGATGGCACAGTGCCGGATCCTTCTCTCCTTAGCGATGAAGTGAAGCGCCATGATATGCAACAAGCTTTAAATTATATGGGTTTAGTGGCTAATACACCGATTCGGCAGATTACCCTCGACAAAATATTTATTGGTTCTTGCACCAATTCACGCATTGAAGATTTGCGGGCAGCTGCACAAATCGTTAAAGGAAAACGCGTTGCCTCAACCATTAAGCAGGCACTGGTTGTGCCTGGCTCAGGTTTGGTCAAGAAACAAGCTGAGCAAGAAGGGCTGGATCGGATTTTTCTCGCAGCCGGGTTTGAGTGGCGTGAGCCCGGTTGTTCCATGTGTCTGGCAATGAATGATGACCGGCTGATTGCCGGTGAACGATGCGCTTCCACTTCAAATCGAAATTTTGAAGGCAGGCAAGGACCCGGCGGAAGAACACATTTGGTTAGCCCGGCAATGGCTGCAGCCGCCGCTATTGCCGGTCATTTTGTCGATGTGCGCGAAATAAGCGAGTGAAATAATAAATTAAATGGAAAAATTTCATACTTTTGCTGGTTTGGCAGCATCGCTGGACCGTGCTAATGTCGATACCGACGCGATCATTCCGAAACAATTTCTTAAATCGATCAAACGCTCGGGTTTTGGTCAAAACTTATTCGACGAATGGCGTTATCTGGATCATGGTGAACCCGGTATGGATCCGGCGCAGCGTCAACCGAATCCGGAATTCGTGTTGAATCAACCGCGTTATCTAGGTGCGCAGATATTATTTGCACGTGCAAATTTTGGTTGCGGTTCAAGTCGCGAGCATGCGCCGTGGGCACTTCAGGATTATGGTTTTCGTGTCATCATCGCCCCCAGTTTTGCGGATATATTTTTTAACAATTGTTTCAAGATTGGTTTATTACCGATCATTCTTGACGCGGCAGTACTGGACCGTTTGTTTGAAGCAGTCAAATCAACGGAAGGATACAGCCTTACGGTAGATTTACAGAAACAAACAGTGACTACGCCAAACAATGAGGAATTTAGCTTTGACATCGATACTTTTCGCAAACACTGTCTATTGAATGGCTTGGATGAAATTGGATTGACGTTGCAACGGGCAGAAAAAATTAAACAATTTGAACAGAAACGGCGCAACGAGCAGCCTTGGCTGTTTATGTGAATGACATTGCTGAAAGTTAGAATATGATGAAAATTGCTGTTTTAGCGGGCGACGGTATCGGGCCGGAAATCGTAGCGCAAGCCGTGCGTGTATTGGATGCTTTAAAATCCGCCGGTTTAGCGATTGAATTGGAATATGGATTGATCGGCGGTTGTGCTGTTGACGCGACCGGAGAACCATATCCTGAAGCAACGCATCGTTTGGCCAGCCAAGCGGATGCGGTTCTGCTCGGCGCTGTGGGTGGCCCTCAATATGATTTATTACCGCGCCCCCAGCGGCCCGAACGCGGCTTGCTTGCTATTCGTAAGGAGCTGAACTTATTTGCCAATTTGCGGCCAGCGATACTTTACCCGGAACTGGCCAATGCTTCCAGTTTGAAATATGACGTGGTTGCTGGACTTGATATCATGATCGTGCGCGAACTGACCGGCGATATTTATTTTGGTGAACCGCGTGGTATTGAGATGCGTGACGGGCAACGTGTCGGATTCAACACGATGATTTACAGCGAAACAGAAATCCGGCGTATTGCGCATGTGGCTTTTCGGGCAGCCAGTAAACGGCAGGGCAAGTTATGCTCCGTCGATAAAATGAATGTGCTGGAATGTACGCAATTATGGCGCGATGTTGTTATTGAAGTATCCAAGGAATACCCGCAAGTGACGCTTTCACATATGCTGGTCGATAATGCCGCCATGCAATTGATTCGTAATCCCAAACAGTTTGATGTGATTGTGACCGGGAACATGTTTGGCGATATATTGTCTGACGAAGCCTCGATGTTAACGGGATCGATTGGGATGTTGCCTTCTGCTTCGCTGGATGAAAATAATAAAGGTTTGTACGAACCGATTCATGGCTCAGCACCCGATATTGCCGGGAAGAATTTGGCTAATCCGCTTGCTACCATACTTTCAGTTGCTATGATGCTGCGCTATACGTTTAATCAGGAGGAAACTGCACTTCGAATAGAAAACGCAATTAAAAAAGTATTGGCGCTGGGCTTCAGAACAAAAGATATTGATGAGCCGGGTATGAAATCTGTTGGTACGCATGCAATGGGTGATGCTGTGCTGTCATTTCTGTGAAATGATTCTAAATAGTAAATTTAATTTAAGGATAGATTGAATTAAGGTGGAATTAGTGCATTAAATCATTTGTTATACATTTATAAAGTAAGCTAATATTTACAAAAGTGTTTTTAATAGTTAACCGATTGTCAATTTTAGGATAAGAGATAAGCAATGAAACAAGTTGGTTTTGTTGGCTGGCGAGGCATGGTCGGCTCCGTACTACTGCAGAGAATGCGAGAAGAGGAAGATTTTTCGCTGATAGATCCTGTTTTTTTTACAACATCACAAAAAGGTGGTGCGGGTCCTGAAATTGGCAAGGAAATTCCATCCTTAAAAGATGCTTTTGATATCAAGCAACTTAGTGCAATGGATATCATTATTTCCTGTCAGGGTGGCGATTATACCAATCAAGTTGTCAAGCAGTTGCGTCAATCCGGGTGGCAAGGCTATTGGGTAGATGCGGCATCTACGCTGCGCATGGAAGATGACGCGATCATCATATTGGATCCGGTTAATATGCCCGTGATCAAACAAGCGCTGCACGATGGCGTCAAGAATTATATTGGTGGTAATTGCACGGTAAGCTTGATGTTAATGGCGGTTGGCGGTCTTTTTGAAAAAGGGTTGGTGGAATGGATGAGCGCCATGACTTACCAGGCGGCATCGGGTGCGGGGGCCAAAAACATGCGCGAATTACTACTACAAATGGGTGAAGCGCATAGGGTGGCAAAAGATTTACTGAATGATCCTGCTTCAAATATTCTCGATATAGATCGAGAAGTTGCAGGTACCTTGCGGAATAATAAATTCCCAACAGAAAATTTTGGTGTGCCATTGGCAGGTAGTTTGATCCCCTGGATTGATAAAGAGGTAGCCAATGGACAGAGTCGTGAAGAATGGAAAGGTCAGGCAGAGACCAATAAAATTCTCGGCAGAAGTAACCGGCAAATTCCTGTTGATGGTATCTGCGTGCGTGTCGGCGCGATGCGATGCCATAGTCAGGCTTTGACGATCAAATTAAAACAAGATGT
>NZ_JAKFWH010000066.1 GCF_021731985.1 Nitrosomonas sp. | reverse complement strand
TTTTAAGCCTAACTCTTTTCGAAAAAATACCTATCGATCAATTGGTTAAAAATACCGATGTGCAAATAACCATGTCGAACAATAATAACCAACTGAATCTATTCAATTAAATCTCCGGACACTTCTGATCCTGTAGCTAATAGCGCCGCAAAAGCATCCTCCGGTTATGGGCATCATAGATTTCCCTTTAAGCAAGGTGACGCCTAACGTAGAAGTCACCGGCGCTGCGCGGCTTTATCGCGCAGCGTCCGAGTGGACTGCCGGGTTGGGCGTTTTTAATTGCCTCGCTAACTTGAAGCCTATTTTTTCTGCCAGTAATACAGGAACTGCGTTCCCAATTTGACGCATAGCTTCACCCCACGCACCTTTGATGACGAAATCATCGGGGAAAGTTTGAATTCGTTTTGCTTCAAAGGTCGTTAGGTATCGAACGCTTCCATCATTGAAGCGGATCATGTTTTCACCACCTGGAACCCCGTGACCACCAGCTTTGATTGTTTTCGACGGCCAATCAAAATCGCTACCTGTATGCCCTGGATATGTACGCGCACCATCTCGAAATATGTGGTCGATTATTCCATGATCTGATTTTGGGTCTGGCATATCAAATAAAGCATCCCGCATGGTTTGCCATGGCAATAATTCTGGCTCAAACATTCCGTATTTGTCTTTTAGTCGAGATATTCTTTCTCTCAGTGGTGCGTCTAAATTAGATTGCAATAGTTTAGGTACTTTATGGCGATCCCAGTATTCACCAGTTACGTACATGTCCCAGAGAAGCCTATCTTCTGAGTGTGTTTCTATTGGGAATAACCAAGGTAATGAGATGTCTGCTCTTGTCCCAACAATCACAACACGCTCTCGTGTTTGCGGTACGCCATAATCTGCGGCATTTATCAGTTTGAACTGAACGTTGTACTTCTTCCCTGCATATGAAAGCCTGCCAATATTGCGAAGTTCATCGAGGTGGCTTTTCCAGTTGGCGGTATTGCATGCCATAAAATCTGGATAACTTAATCTAAGTATTATGTATTCAAAATACTCCGAAAAGGTTTGGCGTAACAATCCTTTTACGTTTTCAAATACAAATGCTTTAGGTGCTAGTTTTTCGATAGCGCGTATGGCATATGGGAACATGTCTCGGCTGTCCTGATCGGCTTTGTGCTTGCCGCCCAGTGAAAATGGTTGGCATGGCGGGCCTCCTGCAACAATGTCAATATCTTCAAGGCTGTCTAAATCAAAATCTTTTATGTCGCCAAAGAATACTCGCGTAGGGTCGAAATTCTCAGAGAGTGATTCGCACGCATGCTTATTAAACTCAACAAAGGCTGTGTGCTCAAAACCAGATAACTCCAAGCCTTTTGCTAGGCCGCCTGCACCTGAAAAAATCTCAAGGGTCCTCATTGCGTCACCCCCAGCTTCTTGAGGTGAAGACGAATATTAGAAATTATTGTATTTTTCTCGGCATGTTTTCCATTGCATTTATTTGCCCAAGTCCGACCTTCGTGAATAACATCCCAATCTGATTTGGCTTGTTCGTATCTACCACTTCCTGGGTCGTGATTGCCAAATCCATCAACGGCAGTATTCCAGAGCGGCTTGTTTAGTTTGATAAGGGCGGCTTCAATTGTGCTGATCATGTCTGAGCCTTCCTCTTCAAAAATAACGAAGCGGCACATGAAGTCCTCAAGCGACAGTTCGGCACCAAGGGAAATGTTCTTTCCATGCTCTCGCAGGCGACCGATGAGTTCGCGAGACTGATTTAGTGCGCTGTCTGATGAGCGAGCTTGCCGCCATCCTTTTGGAACGGCTTTACCAACGTAGATGGGATAGTCGTATGAAAGGCGGTTTAGCTCGGCGTATCGTTTGTACAGAGAATTACTCCCTGTGTAGTAGAGCGCGTACACCCCTGTTCCAAGAAAAGGTACTGGCGGAGGAAGCGTGTGGACAGGCGTGCCATTAAAGAACCTGACCGCATCTTTGACCAGTTCGGAAAAGGCATCGTTTCTATAAACATGCTCACTTCGATCAAATGCTTGCGGTTTCATACGGCGCTATTTCCAGAAACAGGGAGGTAGATTTTCTCATGGCGGGACTGTTTTGCCGAAGCTGACGCCCAACGTAAAATTGAGGGGCTCGCCCGCTTCTGGCGAGTCCCGCTCGAATGCCGGGTTAGGCTGTAACTAAAACCAGATTATCAATATGGATGGCGATTTCAGTGTACCCGCCCCCTCCATCTGCTAACTTCAGAATAACCAGATCATCGTTGATCTTTGATATTGTCGCTTTTGTCGGTTTTTCTGACAAAAGGAAGTACACCTCTTTGCCCAACATAGCTATGACACCGTTTCTGAAAGTGCTCATGATTTTTCCCCCTCACTTAAGGCAATCATTAAAGGTCGATCTACATGCTGTTCTGTTTTTTTCATCTATTCCTGGCTTGGCAATACAGTCCTCAAATGTCTTTACACATGCATTCCTTATCGCTTCACCAAAGGCGGTAGATGTGTTCCCCATGATTTTGGTGTCAAGCTTGCCAGTTGCTATGGCGACCGCAATCGCAGCGGATGTCTCGGCCTTTTTCTTGTCTGTTTCGATGAGACCAGTTATCTGCTTAATAATCTCTGTATGTGCAACTCCAACCTTTGTACCGTCTATCCAGCCATTGGACGCAGCCTCACATGTACGGTAGAGAAACTCTCTGGCCAGCAAGACTATTTGGGTTCTCCCTGCTAATTCAAGCGCTGTAGTGCTTGTTTGAAGATCGTTATTCAATGATGCCTTGTTGCCTGCACTTGCCGTTGAGCCGGTTCCACTATTAACGCTCGACGATGTGTCCGATGTAATACCGGTAATAAGCTTAAAAGTATCAGACATAGCAACATCCGGCCCTGGTTCGGCACAGCTAACAAAACTGCCAATATTGTTTTTATTCGTAATGGTTCTAAGTTGCGCGGGGATGGTGAGTGTTTCCCCCTTGCCTTGTGTTTCTCTTGAGGGTGCTAATTCCGCAGTCTTTTGAGATAAGAGACTGCTACAACCAGAAAGCAAGCTGGCAAGTAACAAGATTATCGAGAGTTTCTTCACTTGTTTTCTCCTTTGTAAGTGAGTCTATGGAAAATTGGCCTAACGTAATGTATAAGACATTTTGTCCGATAATCTATCGGATAATGTCGTATAATCTTGTCTGTTGGTAATTATCATCATGATACTATTGATTTATATTTTAATAAATAGCCGCTGACTCAGGAAAATACGACATCATCGCCTGCTAAAAAATTACTGGATCAAGTACGGGAAAAAATTCGTTTCAAGCATTACAGTATAAGTACGGAAAAGACCTATATTTCATGGATTAAACACTATATTGTGTTTAATGGCAAGCGTCATCCGGCTGATATGGGCGCAGTTGAAGTGGAAAGGTTCTTGACTTATTTGGCCAATGATCGTCATGTATCCAGTTCTACTCAGAATCAGGCATTATCGGCTATTCTGTTTCTGTACCGCGATGTGTTGGCGCTGGATTTGCCTTGGTTGGACGGTTTTGAGCGATCCAAAAAGCCCAAGCGTTTGCCAGTCGTGTTGACACCGTTGGAAGTTCAGGCATTGCTGCGTGTGAATCATCCTCCGCACCGGAACCGGTGGGTCTGATCGTCAGGCTTTTGTATGGCACCGGCATGCGACTGATGGAAGCGGTTCGATTACGTGTTAAGGATGTGGAATTCACGCGCCAAGAGATTATTGTGCGTGATGGCAAGGGTGGTAAGGATCGGATAACGATGTTGCCCGGCAGTTTACTGGAGGCGATGCAACGTCAGCTTGCAATACGCCGCGAGTGGCACGATGAGGATATTCGGGCAGGTAAGGCGGGTGTCTGGTTGCCGGATGCGCTGGCGGTGAAATATCCCAATGCACCTCGGGAATGGGGTTGGCAATATATATTTGCCGCCAGAAAATATTCGATTGATCCACGTAGCCAAGTTGAGCGCCGTCATCATGTTGACGAAAAACAAGTGCAACGCTATGTCAAGAAGGCGGCATTGACGGCCGGTATTGTAAAGCCAACATCGCCTCATACGCTACGCCACAGCTTCGCCACGCATATTTTGCAAGCTGGCTACGATATCCGCACGGTGCAGGGGCTACTGGGGCATAGCGATGTTTCAACAACGATGATTTATACGCATGTTTTGAATAAAGGCGGCAGGGGCGTTATCAGTCCGCTGGATAATTTGTGAAGATCATTTGAGATGGTTTTTAGTAACAAACGATCTGATTCTGCAGCATTCCTATGAAAAAATTCTCTCCCGATGACATCACAAGGCGTCTTGCTCATCTTCCCTGCCCAACGTATGCGGAAGATTTGCCGGTCAATCTTCGCTGGGAAGAAATAAAACGTACCATTGATCGCCATCAGGTCGTAATCGTATCCGGCGAGACGGGCTCGGGTAAAACCACGCAAATCCCTAAAATCTGCCTGGAACTCAAGCGCGGTGTGCACGGATTGATCGGGCATACGCAACCGCGCCGCATTGCCGCGCGCACTGTGGCCGCGCGTATTTCTGTTGAGCTGAATAGTCCACTGGGTCAAGCGGTCGGTTATAAAGTGCGGTTTGCGGACAAAATTAGCGCGGATTCCTATATTAAACTGATGACGGACGGCATTCTGCTCGCTGAGACGCAGGGCGATCCGCTGCTGCAGGCCTACGATACATTGATTATCGATGAGGCGCACGAGCGCAGTTTGAATATCGATTTCTTACTCGGTTACATCAGCCAGTTATTGCCGAAGCGGCCTGATCTCAAACTGATTGTCACTTCTGCCACCATCGACGCGCAGCGCTTTTCCCGGCATTTCAACAATGCACCGGTGATTGAAGTGACCGGCAGGCTATATCCGGTTGAAATTTTTTATCATCCGCCGGTTGTCGATGATGAGGAGGAGGGCGATATGCAGCAAGCCATCCTCAATGCGGTTGATGAATTGATCACGCTGGGTTCAGGCGATATTCTGGTTTTTTTGCCCGGCGAGCGCGAAATCCGGGAGACCGCCGAGACACTGCGCAAGCATCATTTTGATCGCCTTCGAACAGGCATTTCCGGCGTGGAGATATTGCCGCTGTTTGCGCGCTTATCCTTTGCCGAGCAGGAGCGGGTATTCCAACCCGGCGATACCCGCCGTATTGTATTGGCTACCAATGTTGCCGAAACGTCGTTGACCGTTCCGGGTATTCACTATGTGATTGATACCGGATGGGCGCGTGTTAACCGCTACAGTTACCGCAACAAGGTCGAGCAGTTGCTGGTGGAAAAAATCTCGCGCGCATCGGCGAATCAAAGGGCAGGGCGTTGCGGCCGGATAGCCAACGGGGTTTGTATTCGCCTGTATGCAGAAGTGGATTTTCAGGGGCGCGCCGAATTTACTGATCCGGAGATTCTGCGCTCTTCGCTGGCAACCGTCATTTTACGTATGAAATCGCTCAACATCGGCGATGTGGAAGATTTTCCGTTTCTGGAGCCGCCATCGCCGCGGATGATCACCGATGGCTATCAATTGCTGGCAGAGCTGGGCGCCGTTGATGACGACCGGCAACTCACGGCGATTGGCTGGCGTCTGGCCAAATTTCCGATTGATCCCAAAATTGCCCGCATGATATTGGCGGCAAAAAATGAAAATTGCCTGCACGAAATACTGATCATTACGGCTGCGTTAAGCTTGCAAGATCCGCGTGACCGGCCATTTGATCAACAGATGGCTGCCGATAATGCCCATCGCCGGTTTCAGGATGAGCGCTCGGATTTTCTGTCTTACCTGAAGCTATGGGATTTCTTTGATGAATTATTGAAGCATAAGAAATCAACCCGCAAACTGATCGACCAATGCCGGGAGCACTTCTTATCTTACCGGCGCTTGCGGGAGTGGCGCGAAATTCATGGCCAATTGCACGTGCTGGTCAGTGAACTCGGTTTAAAACCCAACGAAGTACCCGCCGGTTATGATGAGATTCATCGCGCTTTGTTGGCCGGATTGCTCGGGAATATCGGGTTTAAAACTGAGAAGGAAGGCGAATATCTGGGGGCCCGTGGTATCAAGTTCGCGATTTTCCCCGGCTCAGTGCTCAAAAAAGGCAAAGCCAAATGGGTCGTCGCTGCGGAATTGGTGGAAACCAGTAAGCTGTATGCGCGTTGTGTTGCGAGGATTGATCCGGCCTGGCTGGAAAGAATTGCGGGGAATTTATGCAAGAAACACCATTTTGATCCGCATTGGGAAAAGAAACAGGCGCAAGTGGTCGCGTATGAGCGCGTCACGTTGTACGGCTTAATCATTGTTACCAAACGGCCGATCCACTACGGCCCGATCAATCCCAAAGAATCCCGCGAGATTTTTATCCGCTCGGCGCTGGTTGCCGGAGAGTACGTCACGCAAGCGCCTTTCTTCACGCACAATCAAGAACTGATTCATGAAATCGAGGAGCTGGAGCATAAAGCGCGGCGGCAGGATGTGCTGGTTGACGAGCAAGAAATTTTTGCTTTTTACAATGCCATTATCCCGGAAAAAATAACCAACGGCGCGGGATTTGAAAAATGGCGGAAACAGGCTGAACAACAAGATTCCCAGTTGCTTTATCTGAAACGCGAATTGCTGATGCGCCATCAGGCCGGTCATGTCACGGAAGTTCAATTTCCAGAAAGCATGACATTGCTTGATGGCAGCGTTTTACCACTCACTTACCGCTTTGAACCCACGCATATGCTCGACGGCGTAACCGTTTCTGTGCCGTTGCCTTTGCTCAACCGATTGGATGCCAATCAACTGGATTATCTGGTTCCCGGTTTGATTCGTGAAAAAGTGACCTGGTATTTAAAAGCCTTACCCAAGCAGATTCGCCGCAACCTGGTCCCATTGCCGGAATCCGTCACTGAATTTCTGCAGGGAACGGCGAACACTTTGCAAAAGGGTTCACTGCGGGATGCTTTAGAGAAATTTATTATCAGAAAAACCAATATGCCGGTTCCTGCGGAAACCTGGCAAGACAAAGACATGCCCGCGCATCTGTTGATGAATATTCAAGTGAAGGATGATGCAGGGCAAGATCTGGCCATGAGCCGCAATCTCGCCGAATTGCAAATGCAGCTCGGCAAAGCCGCACAAATGACATTTGTAAAACGCGATGCCGGAAACGAAAAAATCAGTATTGAGCGTGATGCCATCACGCAGTGGGATTTTGGCGATTTACCGGCGGAAGTGGCGTTTAAACGCAATGGTCAGCAACTGACCGGTTACCCGGCACTGATCGAACAAACGGACAGTGTCGCCATCCGGTTATTTGATACGCAAGAAGCGTCGGATACAATGATGCGCTTGGGTGTAAGACGATTATTGTGCTTGGCACTGAAAGAACAGCTCAAACAGTTGGATAAGAATTTACCGGGACTCAAACAGGCCAGCTTGCAATTATCGACCCGGATGAATCCGGGCGAGCTGAAGCAAGATATGCTGAATGCCATCATTGATCGTGCGTTGCTGGGTGATGATCCATTGCCGCGCAGTGAATCCGAATTTGTAGCACACAACCAACGCGCTAAAGGCCGTTTGCCGGAAGCCGCGGCCGCTCTCGCCAGTTTGCTGCAACAAATAGGCAGTGAGTATCAAGTCCTGATGGGACGATTAGCAGCGCTTCGCAACAACACCGTAAAAGCTGAGCTCATTGAACAGCTCGACAATCTGATTTATCCCGGATTTCTCTGCCATACCTCGTGGAAAAGATTGCAGCAGTTTCCGCGTTATGTGAAAGGCATGGCATTGCGCCTGGAAAAACTATCCACCAACCTGGAACGCGACGAACGAAATAGCAGGGAAGTGGCCGCACTCTGGCAACAATATGTGCAGCGACGGGAGAAGCATCAGAAAATCGGATTGATTGATCAGAATCTCAATGAATTTCGCTGGCAGATCGAAGAATTGCGCATATCGCTTTTCGCGCAGGAATTGAAAACGCCGTACCCGGTGTCGAGTAAGCGACTGCAGAAATTGTGGGAGAGTGTGCGGGTATAACTTTAAGGGCCTCCGAATCACCCGTATTTGTCATTCCGAATGCAATGAGGAATCTTATGGAATCTTCGCGATAGATTTCTCGTTATACTCGAAATGACAGCTATTCAGAGGCCCTTTAATAATTTGACAAATCTTTACAGTGCCGAATAAACCACCGCAGCAATCAATCCGCCGATAATGCCGCCCACTATTGGTACATAGGCGTAACCCCAATCACTATCGCGTTTATTGGTCATTGGGAGAATCGCATGCATAATGCGCGGCCCGAGGTCACGTGCGGGATTAACCGCGAAGCCAGTGGGTCCGCCGAGGGACAGGCCGATACCAAACAGTAGCAGAGCAGCCGGTAAAGCATTCAATGTGCCCAGGCTTTCCTGCGGCGCAGCCATCATCATCACGCCAAACACCAGCATGAATGTGCCGACCGCTTCCGTAATGATGTTATTGAACGGGCTTCGGATCGCCGGCCCGGTGCAAAATGCCGCGAGTTGCATATCCGGATCGGTCGTTGCGTCAAAGTGCTGGCGATAGGTGATCCAGACAATCAATGCACCCAGCATCGCGCCCAGCATTTGTCCCAGCGCATAAATCGGTACCAAATCCCATGCAAATTTACCCGCAGCAGCGAGGCCGATACTTACCGCAGGGTTCAGATGCGCGCCACTGGAAGCGGCCACGGCATAAACCGCCACGAAAAGCGCAATGCCCCAACCGGCTGCGATGGTCAGCCATCCGGCATTATTGCCTTTGGATTTATTCAGCACGACGTTGGCAACGACACCATTACCCAATAAAACTAGAATAAAAGTACCTATTAATTCACCAAGAAAAGGAGTCATAGTTATCACCTTATTATTAAGTTGAACTTCGGAGAGCCTGCTTCTAGATGCGTAAGAAAGTTTGATTTATTGGTTTTGTTGTAGAAAATCTTTCTGACAATTCTGGAAGGCGCAATGATTATCACACAAAAATTACGAGAGATATATTTAGCAGTCTGCTGAATAACTATCTGCGTTGCCGACGCGGGGTTAAAAACAGGCGCAGAATGCCCATTTATTATGCGCAAACTGCACTTTTCGCCTGTTTATGCCTTGCATTAGCTGTCTAGCGTAGGTTTTCCGATGACCAGTTAGATCTAATGTGCCTTTATCATCAACGCGATTTCCAGTGCGATCTTCGCCAATAACTGCGTTGGTATAAAATAGATAAGCGATTTATTATTTAATTCCGGAGATTTCTTCCGCTTCAATCAACTCGAATTTGTTATCACCGACGTGTCTGAGTTTTACTTTATAGTACGTTCCCAATGCCTTTACCTGCTGGATGTCTAATGTTCCAGTTTCAGCCACAAAAACAGAGTTTTCGTTAAGATCTGCCGCTGCTGAAACTGCCAGTTCAAATTTATCGTGTTCAAGACCACGATTAAAAACTATTGTAATCGGGGATGTAGCGATAGAAACAGAAGTATCGCTATTCGCTTTAGTCTCGAATAATTTGAGTTGAATGCGATAGGCGCCGACACTGCCGCCTAACGCATTCGATGCATCAAAAATAGACATTTCCAAGTGTTCGTGCATTCCCCCATCGCTGCCAATTTCACCGATCACCGCGGGTGTATTACTGACACCGTCGGTTCGATACGAAATAGCATTGCCAAGCGCATCGGTAATTTCAATTCGTTCTCCGTTTGGCGCCGTCGTGCTCCATTCAGTGCCACTCCAAAATTGCAGTTGACCGACGGGTTGAAAACGCAACCAATTCCCAGGGGTGAATGCTCCTTTTGCGATATTGACATCAAAGCCAGGTTCATCCGTAGTGTAGAGTCCTCCGCCGATGTCTCCAAAATCCGGTTCGAACAAATTACTGTTAACAAATATTTCCGCACCGATTTTCCAGGGCTGGATGTCGCCTTCATGCGAGTGTGCTTGCGCAATAGCAGATATGGAAAATAAGCTAAGAACGAACGTCATAGTCAGGTTAATAATTTTCTTTAGCATGATAAGGCCTCATGAGTTGATTTAAGTTACTGTTTTATAATTTCTGCTTGCTTCAATTAAGATAATGAATGCCATTGTCCTCCTTGGATAATTACTGTTATTCAAAACCCCCGCCAATTTCTTCTAAGTGCTCCAAGCGGAATTTATCGTCTCCGATATTGCGCAAGGTTGCTTTAAAATTCTTTCCGTGTGTATAGACTGAAGGGATTTCCAGGATTTCGCTTTCAATGTCATAACGAACGGGTATGGCGTAGCGGGGTTTGTCGATTTGAACCGTATTGAGCACAAATATGTTTTCATCTTGTAGCTGCAATTGCGCGCGATAATGTTGATTGCTTGCCTGGATATCGTTCAGATTCAATATGCCGGTATTCTGGTCGTAGACCGCTGCCACATTCAATACAGTGGCGGGCGCTATAATCGGGATATTGCACAATCGTAGTGTGCATAAGTCTTTAGCCAGAGACGCATCGGTACGATCAATGACACCGTCGCGATTGACGTCAAGCATTGCATTACCGGGGTTAACCGGTTCATTGTTTTGGGCAGCCAATAGAATCAATGCCACATCGATTCGATCCACGTCGCTGTCTAAATCCACATCGCCGGGAATTGACACAGGGATTATTGGTCGTGGCGGATCCGGATCAGTGTCCGATGGTTTGCCAGCGAGCGCTATTAAGGCTGCAGCAAGCGCTGTCTCATCCAAGCCGGCATTAAACAAAATCAGGAATGGTTCTGAAGGAAAGAAACGTGCATTGGAAATAAGTTGCATTTCAACCAAATAGGCGCCTGCGGGTCCACCTATTTCGCCCTGTTGATTTTCCAGAAAAAAACTCAGATGGGTGTGTAAGATGCCATTATTGTTGGTAATATCGACCACTAATTCGGGATTGCCCAGAATGCCCTTAGCAGAGAAAATGGTACTGCCGTCAATGCCAAAGCTACCGTCACTAAAACATAGTAATTGCCCAACACATTTCGAGAAATCGTTGAGTACCTCGGCACTGGCTTCGAGTCCGCCGAACAGGGTAATTTGGATACCGTGAGGCGAATTCCCCCACGAAGATAACGCCGGATCCCAATATTTCAGCGCCCCAAGTGCGCGATAGCCTATCAGTTCGTTGGGTAACAACGCATTTTGAATCGATTGAAACCCCGGATTCTTGGTTCGGAAATCCCCCCCAGGAAGATCTCTAAAATTGGCCAGAAAGATAAGCTTTCCTGTTGTAGATTCTTTAGGTAAGGCTCCGGCGGGTAGTTCAAGCGTTTGTGCCAGTTTGCCTAAGTCGCACCCGACAACGCCGGGCGTGCGGCAATATCCGGCAAATACTGCATTGCCTTCTCCCCAGACTTCGACATCCAGGTGCTGGGCGACAGCTGCCTGATTCGATAACAGCGCAACAATCAGCAAATAAAATCGGATACGGTTGGTCATGTAAGTTTGATTTTCATTCTATGCAATTCTTGCCGTGGTCTTGTCATTAAGCAGATTGACTAAAAGGAGGCGCGCAACCCGAA
>NZ_JAKFWH010000005.1 GCF_021731985.1 Nitrosomonas sp. | reverse complement strand
ATGCAATCTCCTGACAAAAGTCAGAAGTTTGGCGCAAGTTGAAATCGATTACAGAAAAATATGTCATTTAGTAATGGTCGTTCAACGAGTTATCATGCGACAATTCTCGAATCTCCGGACACTACTGATATTTACTGGCAGTAAAACTTTTTGTCCATTCCGTATTTCTTAAGTAATTTACCAAATGCACGCCTTTCCTTACCAACCAGTTTGGCTGCCTTAGATACGTTACCATGTGCTTTTGTCAAAGCCTCAACCAGGTAACATTGCTCAAAATTTGTAATTATCTGTTTTTTCGCTTCGTTGAAACTTGTGTTGATTATACTAATGGAGTGGCGCCTATCATGGACCTGACGCCGTTCTTTGGTAAAAGATATTGGTGATTCGATATGAATCAGAGATGATCCAGCAAGCAGATATTCCCGACTCATCATATTTTCCAACTCACGGATATTGCCCGGCCAGTGATATTGATCTAACCAGGCTATTGTTTCTGGATGTAATTGCTTCTCACCCAGACCATACCGCTTTGCACACACTTGCAGAAAATGATTAGCCAGCAATAAAACATCACCCTTTCGTTGACGTAACGGAGGAAGTTTAAGGTACATGATCTTAATACGAAACAGCAGATCCATACGAAAAACACCTTGCTCTGCGAGCTGGATCAGATCCGCATTGCTAGCAACAACGATTCGCACATTAGCAGCTTGTGTACCGCTCGCTCCTAGCGGACGATATAGCTGATCCTGGAGAAATCTGAGCAAAGTGACTTGTGCTTTGGGCGTTAAAGTATCGACTTCATCGAGAAAAAGTGTGCCTTGCTGTGCTTGTGAAATGAGGCCTGGGTTATCCGATTGTGCATCGGTATAGGCACCACGTTTATGGCCGAATAATTCATTTTCTACCAACAAATCTGGAATTGCCCCGCAATTGATGGGAACAAAGGGATACTTCTGCCGGTTGCTACCATAATGGATAGCTCTTGCCACCAGTTCTTTTCCTGTGCCTGTTTCGCCTTCTATCAACACGGGCGCTTCACAGTGCGCGATCTTTTCAACAAGTTGCAGTGTTTCCAGAAAAACTTGCGATTGCCCCATCATAAGTTCTACCCCCGATTATCTTGATTCATAAGGGTATACTTGCGACAACAGATTCAACGAAAAGCGCTCAAGCACTTCTCACATCATCGCGATAGCAATACTGTATCGCTCTGTTCCTTACAAGTATTAGCGTTTCTAAACCAAAGGCATCATTTACAAACTGCTATGAATCATTATGCAGTACAAGAAGGGATTTCCATTGTGACTTTTTTCACAAAATTTTTATAAAAATTCATGCCAGAAATTGAGTAGTTCTCCTTAAAACATTATTTGTATTTAATATTAATCTACGTCCTTAAAGTGCTTCAAAAATGCCTGCTGCACCCATGCCGCTGCCAATGCACATGGTTACCATGCCATATTTTTGTTTATGGCGACGCAGCCCATGCAGTAAGGTTGCCACACGAATGGAGCCGGTTGCGCCCAACGGGTGACCCAGTGCAATCGCGCCACCCAAAGGATTCACTTTACTGCGATCCAATCCCAGATCATGAATCACGGCAAGACTCTGCGCAGCAAATGCCTCGTTCAACTCAATCCAATCCAGATCATCCAGTTTGATACCGGTTTGCGCCAACACTTTGGGTATGGCTTTAATAGGTCCAACGCCCATAATCTCCGGCGGCACGCCCGCCACTGAAAACCCGACAAAACGCCCCAACGGGGAAAGATTAAAACGTTTCATCGCCGCTTCGCTCATCAACACCACAGCACCCGCACCATCGGACATCTGCGAGCTGTTCCCTGCGGTCACAGAGCCTTTGGCAGCAAACACCGGGCGCAATTTAGCCAGTGCGGCCAGATTCGTATCGGCGCGCGGGCCTTCGTCCGTATCTTTGACAGCAATCTCTTCATGCACTTGATGCGTGATCAAGTCAGGACGTTTCTCGTCGACCCGGTACGGTGCGATTTCCTGTTGAAACTCACCCGTTTCAATGGCTTTTAAGGCGCGCAGGTGGCTGGTCAAAGCAAACTCATCCTGATCTTCCCGCGATACTTTCCACTGTTCGGCGACTTTCTCGGCAGTCATACCCATGCCATAAGCAATCGCGACATTTTCCTCATGCTCGAACATGGCTGGATTCATGGAAACTTTGTTGCCCATCATCGGTACCATGCTCATGCTCTCCGTTCCTCCTGCGATCATCACGTCCGCTTCCCCTAGACGGATACGATCCGCTGCCAGCGCAACGGATTGCAGACCGGATGCACAGAAACGATTAACCGTCATACCGGCCACACTGTTCGGCAGACCTGCCAATAACAATGCCACGCGCGCGACATTGATGCCCTGCTCCGCTTCCGGCATGGCGCAACCGACAATCACATCGTCAATCGCTGCCGGATCCAATCCTTCGCATTGTTTCATTACAGCATGTAACACATGGACCAGCATGTCGTCGGGACGTACATTCTTGAACATGCCGCGCGGTGCTTTGCCAACCGGTGTCCGTGCAGCAGCTACAATATAGGCTTCTTGAGTTTGCTTAGTCATTGGTTTCTCCGTGGATCGTCGATCTTGGAATACGTTTAAAGTGAATCCAGTCGTAAATTTAGTTTCTTAATGGCTTACCGGTTTTCAGTGTATGTTCGATACGCGCCTGAGTTTTTTCGGTTGCCAGCAATTCCATGAAGGCTGCGCGTTCCAGTTCCAGGAACCAGTCTTCATCCACCAGGCTACCCGGTGTCAAATCGCCACCGCACATCACATGCGCCACCTTACTAGCAATCAGATTATCATGCTCGGAGATAAATCCACCTTCGCGTAGATTAACAAGCTGACTTTGGATCGTCGCAATACCGGTATTACCCGCCACCGGAATTTCCCGGGCGCGCAATGGCGGGCGATAACCGGCTTCGGCTAACGCCAGCGCCTGCGCTTTGGCAACATGCAGCAACTCAAAACGATGCATCACCACGATATCGGCAAGGCGCAGATAACCCAGTTCTTTCGCCTGTTCGGCGCTTTTCGCCAGTTCTGCCATTGCCACCGTCTGGAAATAATATTTCAATTGCGGAAAAGGATCACCATCTTTGGCATTTTGCGCGGCCCTCATGGCAAACTCTTTACACCCGCCTCCTGCCGGCAACAATCCAACGCCCACTTCCACCAAACCGATATAACTTTCCAGTGTTGCCACGGCGCGGTCACAGTGCATGACGAATTCACAACCCCCGCCCAATGCGAGCCCATCCACGGCGGCAACGGTTGGAATCATCGAATAGCGCAGCATCTGTGACGTTTGCTGAAACTGTTTGATCATCCCTTCTACCTCGGCCAATTTCTTGCCCATTAACACATCGGCGAGATCCAGCTCACGCGCAACTTGCAGCACGGTCGCTTGGGTCGACTTCCTTAATTTCTTTAAGAATGACTGAAAAGCGGTGGGCGGCTTCAGTAGAGGCGGAGCAGAGGACGCGCTGCCATATTGCACATCCGGTTTAGGCCGTTCGGTGGCTTTCTGCAAATTGGCACCGGCCGAAAACGGCGGTTCGGTTTGCCAAATCACCAAGGCGCGCCAATTTTGCTCGGCTTCTTTGATCGCCTGTTGCACACCTTCCAAAACGTCAGCACCGATGGTGTGCATTTTGCTCTTGAAGCTGAGAATGGCGATTCGATCACCGGTATGCCATAGCCTGACAGCATCGGTTTCAAAGATGGTTTCGCCGTAAACTGCTTCCTCGCCGATTAATCGATCCGGAAAAAGCTGGCGTTGATACACCGGCAGTTTTGAACGCAGTTGTGTTTTCCCGGATGCCGGGGCAAAAGAGCCTTGCGTCGTGTGCACGCTTTGCATGCCGCTCTCGGCAATTGCCATCACCCATTGCGGCAATGGCGCTTGGCTCATGCTTTTACCAGCCGCAATATCCTCTTGAATCCAGTTGGCAATCTGTTTCCAACCGGCCGCCTGCCAAATTTCAAAAGGTCCTTGATTCCAGCCAAATCCCCAGCGCACCGCCAGATCCAGATCGCGCGTATTATCGGCAATCGTTTCCAGTTGCACAGCGCAGTAATGAAACAAATCGCGGAAAATTGACCACAAAAACTGCGCTTGCGGCTGCTGACTATTGTGTAATGCAGCAAACTTTTCAGCCGGACTGCTATATTTCAGCAAACGTTTCAGATCCTCATCCACTTCCGCAGCCGATAAACGGTATGTTTGTGCCACCCGATCAAGCACATGGATTTCATTTTTTATTTTTTGATACACCCCGCGTTTAACTTTCTCTCCCAACGCACCAATCTCAATCAATCCTTGCAGCCAATCCGGCACGGCAAAATACGGATGCCAAGGATCTTCCGGCAACGTATCGCGCATCGTATTGATGACATGCGCCAAGGTATCCAAGCCCACGACATCTGCGGTGCGGAATGTAGCGCTTTTGGGGCGGCCGATCAGTGCGCCGGTCAACGCATCGACCAAATCAAAACCAAAATCAAATGCCCGGCCATGATGCATCGTCGCCAGCAAAGAAAACACGCCGATGCGGTTGGCAACGAAATTCGGCGTATCTTTGGCACGAATCACCCCCTTGCCCAGATAAGTCACTAAAAATTCTTCCAGGTGATCGAGCATTTGCGCATCACTGGTTTTGCAAGGAATCAATTCCACCAAATGCATATAGCGTGGCGGATTGAAAAAATGGATGCCACAGAAACGGTGACGCAATGCTTCCGGGAAAGCCTCAGCTAACTGGTTAATCGATAGCCCAGAGGTATTACTCGCGAAAATGGTTTGTTCGCCCAGATAGGGCGCAACTTTGGTGTATAAATCCCGTTTCCAGTCCATGCGCTCGGCAATCGCTTCGATCACCAGATCGCAATCCTTGAGCAATTCAAGATGCTGATCATAATTCGCAGGCTGAATACAGGTCGCTTTGGCTTTGACCGATAGCGGTGCAGGTTCCTGTTTTTTGAGTTTCTCCACCGCCTTAATCACATTGGCGTTGGGATTATCCGCGTCACCCGGTAACTCAAACAGTAACGTTTCGATGTTAGCATTCACCAGATGTGCCGCAATCTGCGCTCCCATCACACCAGCCCCCAGTACCGCCGCCTTGCGCACTAAAAAACTTTTATCAGCCAATTTCGCCTCCCGCTTGATCCGGTTATGGAATAAACCCTTGTTCATGCCGCTTATGGCCGAAAGAGTACAAGCATGAGCCCCAAAGCGCAAGCTTGTATGATTACAAGATTATGAATAGTGCTTGAAGCGCTTCGCGTTGTCAGTACCCTGCAAGTAGGAGGGCAGCTATAGCCATCAACCCCAGACTGTTGCAAATTGCTCTGCATTGAAACCCACTGTCGCACGTTTTCCATCGGTGATCAACGGTCTTTTGATCAAGCGGCCGTTGCTCGCCAGCAAAGCCAGAATCTCCCGGCTGGATAGCGCGGGTAATTTTTTCTTAATTTCTAATTCGCGGTATTGCACGCCGCTGGTATTGAAGAGTTTGCTCAGCGGAACATTGGCGCGCTCGACAATGGCAGCAAGTTCCACCCCGGTTGGCGGATTTTCTATGATATCAATAAATTCGTAAGCAATTTCGGCTTGTAGTAAGAATTGCTCCGCCTTGCGGCAGGTGCCGCATTTTTTGTAACCGTAAAGTTTAAGCATATATTTATTCGCCGCCTTTAGGCCCCCAGAACACGACCCAGGTAGAAAAATCCGGTGAAAAATTCTCGAAACGATGTTCGACGTGGGCCGCCACGAAAAATACCATACCTGGCTCAAATTTGTGCCGCTCACCGGCAACAACAAACTCACCATAACCGGAATGGATAAAATACAGCTCATCTTGATCGTGCGGCGTTTGTATATCGGTACCCTTGGGTACATATAACTCGACCGACATGGAACCATGCGCAAACGCCTGGGCAAACGGCTCACCCATCGGCCATTCCACACTCGCCTTGCCCGGTATTTTCTTCAAAACATCTGCTACAGTTGATTTCATCATTTCTGCCACCCCATGCTTTAGGGCGCCTCTAAAAATTCAAAGTTCCAAACAAAACGAGGCGCGAGCAAAAAATGGTGACGCAGCATATAATTGATATGTAAGGAAACATTTTTTGTGAGCAACAAAGTGTTGTGACGAAATTTGGATTTTTAGAGGTGCCCTTTACTTGTAAAGGGCACAAGTATAAATGAGACTGCTAGGCGATACCAACGGGTACGGCGCAATCGCAATAGCGTTAGCGGGTGAAGCCCATAAAGTATGGGGAGAGTAGTTACGTTGCAATAATGAAAGACATTATATCTGTTAACCCAGATCGCACATCAAGAATCATTTTTTCTTTTGCACCTTAATCTAGACCACTTTGACCACAATACTTGTTCAAATCTGGGATGGTTTGTTGTCATTTACGACCAATTGTCAGCCAACCAGTAAATCGTCTTGGTGTATTTCAACAAATACTACGCGATCAGTTTGTGCTGCTTCAATGGATCTCCTACCAAGACAGTTCTGCCAAGAACCGAATAAACAGCAACTTGGACTTGATAGTCGGCATGGATGTGTAGTACGTTGTGTTTGTCGGTACCATGCAAAAGTATTTATACAATTTGCAAAAAATTACTTGATAATCATGGAACTGGATTACACTTGCCCTTCATCAGATCGCCGGTTGAACAAGCTACATAATTTGGGCCGACTTCATGCTTTGCTATATCGCCAGCTCCATTCAGATACAAACCGAAGCTGATTACAAGAAAGCACAAACACCAAAGGATGATTGGGCCACCAGCTCCTGAGAATGTGTTTCCACCGACATTAATATTGATGGGGCCGATGACGTATTCTAATGCCATAACTAAGGTAAACGATAGGATGGCTGCGAATACACCACTGATGATCGGAGCAAAGAACGGATGAAGCGGGGCATTGTACCATAAGCGAATGCCATAAATGATTGATGCTCCGACCATACACCAGAAAAATGTTATGTAAATATATTGGGAGAAACTTTTGGGGCGAAACTCTCTTCCTATTTTATGCTCGGAATCTGAAGTATTCGGTTCATTTGGTATTTCGGTCATAGAATTTCCTTGCCTATTTTGATTCAAACCGACCTGCTTTGATGCTAGATAAAAAATACTTTACAAAAAGCTAGCCAGTACCGCCTTATAGCGCCGCTCACGGTCTTGCAAACCAATAGTACCACCATTGATGCGCCTCGTTAGCCCAGTAAAGTCATCGCGATCAATGAAATCTGCACAGTTGTTGGTTTCCCAGAACCAACCGGCGGAGCGGGCAGCAAACTCGGGCTCTAGTAGCTTTTCGGGATTATTTACCAAATCTACTTGAAGCGATTTGCCGCAACGGGTGTAATTATCATTACCAGTAAGCTGCTTAAGACCGCGGCCACGGTACTTCCATCCATCTCCCGATTCTTCCGAACCATTGCCCATACGATCGCAATACACAGCGTTAGCAAGTTGCTCGGGCTTCCCCGCCAGTGATAGCGCCTTTTGGTTGGGAACATTGACACCTTTAGCATCTTTCTTAGTTTTTCCATTAGCTTCCTTTACTGCAAATCGATTAGGCCAGCATGTAGCCATAACCGGTGCGCGGTAATTCAAGTTTTCCACCAATTTGGTGTAGCCGCCTGATTCGTGAGAGGTTTGCGCCAAGAAAGCGGCAATACGCTTATCAGAATCGATGTGAAATTCTTTGCATGTGTTACGTATGGGTTCCAACCACTTTTCTGCATCTTTTACTCCTGCTGCCTCCAGATGTTTGACTTCGATTTCTCTCATTTCTGCGCCTCCTTCGCATTCAACAACTGGGTTTTGTCTTGACTCGACTTCGATGAACCAAAAAAGAACTGTATGATACTCGCCACGGCTGTTCCAAGTAGGAAACCAAGGATGATGTCCGCATAGTGATCATTTTTTTCAATTACTGTACTTGGCACGAAAGTTATCGCAAAGAAATAAAGCGCAGAAACCCAAGACCAGAACCAAGCGAACTTGTAAATGAAATGCCTGACCTCAGGATCTTGCGAATTCATGGCATTAAGCTGCATGTTTGTGGCACGCTGAGTAGATTCTTCATCCAGCTTGGCCATAAACTCCTCATGCGCCATAGCCGCCTCCCTCAGATGCTCAATCTGCTGAGGAGTAAGATTGGACTGAAGATCTACTCCCAGCTTTTCCTGAACATAATCGGCACCTTTATCTACCAGAACATCTGCGACCTGGGGCAGATCGTTGTCGAGCAATTCCGAAACTATTGCAACACTTGAAGGATTCATATTTAGAGTTCCTTATTTTTAGCTCGCTCTAATAGTCCAATTTCCATTACCTTGTTTGTCTAGTGTAATATGCTCCCAACCAGCAGCCATAATATTACGGATATTTTGACAAACTTCATTTTCTGGAACATTTTCTAAGATCATATTGTTACACTCCTTTACAGTTGTTAGTATCTATTTTCATATCCTTAATAAACTGCTCTCTTTTTGCTGCATGTTCCTTTGTTCTTATCAATAACGGCCACGACTTATCAGTATGGTCTTGCCCCTTCCACCAAGTATTAATTTTTTCTCTACGCTCAGTTTCTTTCGTTGCATCCGCATATAGCCATTCTTCAATGCATTTACTGTTCTCATCGTGGTCAGAAGTACCTTTTTCTGGTACTCGGTCTAATCGTGACAATATCAATTTCTTGATATCAGGATCTCTCGCCAATTCAACCGCTGCACTTCCTGTCGAAAAACTTTGCCGGTAAGCTAGGTCGAAAGTTTGAGGAGTGGCTGTCTCGGAAGTCATTTCAATAGATGCCAAGAATGGAGGCATTCCTACGAGATAAGGGCAGTTTTGAGTACCTTTGTCGCTCCCAAATACAGGTGCCAGTGCTAATTCCTTCCGATTGAATCCAATCTTTAGAGAATCTGGAAACTGAGCCGTCATTCCTGACCAGGCCACTTTTAACCCAAAAGTGGTGTCTGTTCCAAATACAAAAGGCCGTATTTCGCCTGTTGTTGGCAGAGAGAATCTAGCCAATTCAATTGGACCAAGGTGTAATTTACCTTCGGGTTTAACTTGCAAGCACAATTCTGAATTATCTTTTATATTATATGGATCCGATAACATTAAAGCTGCATTTCCTCCGGCAAAGACAGAAGATACGTCAAAACCGAACAGTAACCGATTACCTGTCCTGAAACCTGCCAATACCGGCGGAGTTTGCCCTTTCTCAAATGCTGGTGCTATAACCAATTCTCTCCGGGCAATCGAAATTTCCGCTGTCGGAGCTTTGGTATCAATATCAACCCCGACATTCGATTTAGTCATAAATAACGTATGATCAAATCCGATGGCACAGCCGCCTAAAGAAACTGATACTAAAAAAGAACTAATAATTTTTAGAAATTTTGCATTATTCATAATTACTCCCTTTTTGATTGTTTTTTTGCGCTTCACCTACTGGCCAAGATGACCCGACGCGTGTATTTAAAAAGTTGCCATTGGGCCATGCAAAATCGACTGTGGTATTTTTATCGATAACTTCAATCCAGCGCCGGTTATCCCAACCTAGACTTAAATATCCTCCTTCCTTGGTTTGGCCTATACCTAACCCTATGATATCCGTGCCCTTCACAACAGCCTGATGGCTACCTTCTGGGGCTGAAACTTTCATAACCATATGCCCAAAACCGAACACATGTTCCGCGCCGGTTTTTTTATCGTAATAATGCACGGCACAACCGCTTAAAATACTCATTGCAATCATCAAATTAATAAAATTAAACAGTGCCTGAATTCTTTTCATAAAGATATTGACTCTTATATTCACATCGCAGAAATATTCTATTCTTTCAAGTTATTATTGCTCATTTCGTGAATTGTTTTATATCTCGTAACACAACTTTGTTTCTGCCTTAATAGCAGCTCAATAATGATGTTTATACTGAATTATTATTTTATACAGCAAAATTAACTTGGAAAAAATAGCCCAATTGAGTCATTTTGAATTTCTATCGATTGATGATTGCCGCCTTGATTTCATTCGATGCGCGACAGCAATTCACTTCGTGTCGAAACACCCAATTTGCTGTAAATACTTTTGATATGGTTGCGCACCGTGTGATAGCTGAGTTTAATCTCCTCGGCGATTTCGCGGGCAGAATTACCCTGGTAAACCAGTATCGAAATCTCCAGTTCACGGTTTGTCAGACCTGCTCTACTCAATTGATTGAAAATTTTCCCGATTTTGTGGGTGACGCGTGACAAGTGCAGTAAATAGATGCACTGACAAAGATTGACATCGGCGTTGATTAAGATCAGCCTGATTTCATACAGGCGCTTGCCCAGTTTTGACAGAAAACTGTACCACCCTACTTTATTGCATTCGACAGTTTTGCCGGAAGCCAATGCCGACAAAAGAAACGTGTGCTTATCCTGCTCGATAATCCGTTCGAAAGTTCGGCTCTGATAAATTATTGCACCATCATCACGAACAACGACTATCGGATCCGTACAATCAGACCAGAAGTCTAATGTCTGGCGAGAGTTCAAGCTTTCTTCTCGAAACAGTATGAGCCGCAGCGTTTGCAACAAAGTTGGCCTGAGTATTCTCAGCAGCTCGGTATCACGTTGATTAAATATCTGCTGCTGCCCACTGAAACGACAAAAATAAAACCGGTATGCGGGTTGATGATGATCATCAAATACCGTAACGACTGTGCAGTTGTGATGCGACTGCAGGTCAGTATAATCAACAATGCTGGTTGCATTGATAGGTAGCGGAATAATTGCGTTATCGGCTACGGAATTTTCTACTGCTAATTTCTGCAAAGTAGCATTCAAGAGCTGCTCCCAGTCATGCTGACAACATGTTGACTGATTAACGCTTCCAAGCAATTGCAGTGTATTTATCTCTCCAGCAAGTCGCCCATAAAATGCACCACCGCATTCCATCAAAGGCAACAATGCCACTTTGACTGCCTGATTGAAATCATCTTTGGTTTGGCAGTTATTCAACCAGTTGATGGTGGCTAATGCTTGCTGATGGTCTCTGCTTGCGAGAGCGTTCAAAACGATTTCTTTGTCCATACTTTTGCCTCAACTTTCTTTTTAGTATTCGTGAAGAAACTTTTAATAAAGAAGATTAAAACTCACCGTCGAAGAAATCCGAATCGTATTTTTATACAGGTATAAAAATACGCTGAAATCAGCTAGCAACAAATGATTGGAAATAGTATACCTAACTAGAAATCAGTGTGTTGTGAGTATTGTCACAAAAATGAAGCGTTAGTGTAAAGCTGGACAGGTTCTTGCGTTCTAGCAGGCTTCTGAAAAACTTATTCGGGGCAGCCGATACCAAGAAAAATTAGGTGAGAAAGGGAAATTTCTACATGATTTTGCATTTTGAATTAGTTTTAAGGAAACACTGATTTATTCGATCACATCGACTTTGGTCATAAAGGTTTGATAAAATGCATCGTATTGATAAATATGGAATAGAGCGATGCAATCAAGCTTTTCTGACCTGGAATATGCAGCAAAGAAGAAACAAACACGACGGGATCGTTTTTTGTCCGAAATCGAAGGGGTAACGCCTTGGCCCTCTCTGCTGAATGTCATTGCCCCGCACTATCCGGTAAGCGGTAAACGAGGCCATCCACCGAT
>NZ_JAKFWH010000009.1 GCF_021731985.1 Nitrosomonas sp. | reverse complement strand
GGCCAAGGCGTTACCCCTTCGATTTCGGACAAAAAACGATCCCGTCGTGTTTGTTTCTTCTTTGCTGCATATTCCAGATCAGAAAAGCTTGATTGCATCGCTCTATTCCATATTTATCAATACGATGTATTTTATCAAACCTTTATGACCAAAGTCGATGTGATCGAATAAATCAGTGTTTCCTTAAGTGTTTTGTGGCTTGATTTTAATTGTGGAATTAAAAAGAGGTGATGCGTTTCTTGCCATTCTATTCACTTGATAGGTATGCATATTCTGTTGCAGCACCATACCATCGTTTGATATAAGAATTTTCTAAAATACTTAAGTCACTTGAAACCTGTTGAACAAACCAGTTCATCATGCCATCCCATTCGGAGATACTTCCTGGCGGAAGAAGTTGCCACTGAAGCTGCTCAATAGTCCAATTTGACTTGATGCTATTCGTTAGCATAGAACAGCAAACCCAATTTTCCGCTGAATCTACTCCTCCGATTGCTACAGGAACGACATGATCTATTGTAGGAAAAAGTTCCCAGTACGCGATATGCCCTTCAGTCATTTTCCCATTTTTATGATATGGAAACTCCGATGGAAGATATAGTGAAAGAAGCCGAAGTACCGGTGGGTATACGAGTTGTGTGCCACGGTAACGATCAATGAAGCCATCTCGGGCAAAGATTTTTGTCATTATCCGTGGTGTGTAACTTCGACCACTCTTCTGGGATGGATTAAATGGATACTTGGTTGTAATGACTTGAGATGCACCTGCAACATCTTGCGCTGCGATTAGACGGCATGTCTCTTCTATGACTCTGCTGAGGTCAATCTTCATTATTTGATGTTGACTTGCTTATCGCCCTAGAGGGAATGACAAGCTATATTACACCGGGATATCCGGATCTGCTGTTGCATCACTTTCTGATTCCTTTTGCACGGTCTTTGAGTTTGATGCACGTATTGCTTTAGCCGTTGCTTTTGCTATCTTCTTTCGTGCTTCTTCAGCTTTGTCGCCTTCAATCACTTCCCGCTTGATGACTTCGTTCAAGAGAACCGATTTGATTTGATTGATATCAATGCGAACATCTGGAGAAATACGACGGAGCTCTCTACGAATTACTTCGAGAACAGGATCAGTTTGAAGCATCGCTCCAACAAAGAATCGAGACAATGCTTGTTTTTGTGTGTGGTATTCGCCGAGAACAGACCGTTGCCAACCTTCTTTGCACCACAGGTAAATAAGTTCCAAATCATTTTCAGAACGTGGATTAAGGGTAGAAAAATCAATATCAACGACGAGTTCATGATCTATGGGTTTTGAGAAAGTCAGACGATACACTCGCCAGCATATTCCGTTTGTAAGCAAAACCCACTCGACTCCTTGGTTGGCAGCATAGTCGACAGCCTGCTTGACATGTTGATCTTTCAAGTCTAATCCAATAGCTTTGACCTCAATAAGCGTTTGTAGGACATCATCAATCTTTGTTGCAAGGTCGCAGTAAGTTCCGCGAATGGCATATTCCGATGTGAGATCAGAGTATTTGTCGTATCCAAAAATATCGCTCAGCATATCCTTGATGATTGTGACGGTATCAGCTTCACCGACATCTCGTGCTTTTGCTGCAGCGAGAATGGGCTGATATTTCTTAATTCCGGCGACTAAACGCTCGTTGACCTTTTTAGGAATAGATGCCACGCGCTTTCTCCCGAATATGTAAGTGATGGCTAAGCAAACTAAAGTAAAAAGTTTGCTGCGCCAATGATAATAGTATGGAACATTATGCTGCACAAATGCCATAGCGCGGCAACAGTTCATGAATCACATAAAACCGGTGCAACTGCAATGCGTCGTGGAACAATTTCCAATTGCTGTTCAGAAAGTCAGGTTTGAATTCAAACTTCTCGCCTTTATCGTCAGTAACTTTGATAGTACCCAGGGCCTCGTGTTTCCAGGAACCGGTACCTTTTGCGACATATGTTAGATTAACCGGTGGAAAATCGAAGTAACCGGTTGCGATACGTTCCAGCCATGCTTTATGCCGGGCGCTCTCCTCATCGTGCTTGATATTCCGGAACAACGCTTCGATTCTGGCTTTATCCGTAGCTTGCAATCCCGGAACATTGGCATTCGCATCCCCGAGGCGGAAACGTTGCATAGCCATGTGCATTTTTTCCGCAGCTTGTAAAAAAATCACCGCGTTGTCCCGGATGATTCTGTTCTTATTGTGATCTTTGTAGCTCCATTTTATATAGGGGCGATCCGGGTAGGAGAGCGCGGCACCGTGACCCAGCGGCAACGTATCGCCAATCAGTTTGCTGGTAATAGCGTCAAATTTGTCGCCAAAGAAATCCTTCAGCCGAGCTGCCAGATAATTGCCGGGATTGTTCTCATCGTTCAGCTTACTGATATCGTTGCTTTTGTGATTAACCCCGGCAAACCCCTGATGCGACCAGGTATCGGCATAAACATGCATCGTAATGCCCAGCCGCTGCAAAGCGTGTGGACTATTCTTGCTATTGATGCACGCTGCAACCATCTCTCTGGCGACAGGACTATCCGGTTTACAGATGATTTTTTCCATAAATGTATCCAGCGGATTTTCCCCGGCGTTCAAATTATTATTTCCCGGCAAGAAATGAAACGGCAGCCAAGCCTGGTGATTAGCTAATTCGTCAAAATTTTTGTAATCCAGTGTCTTATGAGCCGAGCTAGTATGTTCATACATAGAGCCGTCTGTAAAGCGAATAACCCCTGAGTTTGTTGCGTCATCGACATATTGTGCTGAGTAGGCAATGATATTTGCCTCGGGGTGTTCAAAACCGGCCAGTCGCGCCAATACATATGTTGTCGCATGATGGAAGTCTATTTGCATGATCACTCCTTTAAGTGGGTTGAGTGGATTTTGTAAAATAGTCAATGCAAGTTTTTTGTTCGGCAGGTGTCATAAAACCTTTGTGTTGATAGCGAATAGGTAAACCAAGCTTTTGCAGCTTGTCGCTCCACAGCGGGTTATAGGGCATTAAAGCACACGATTTAACGCCATGCTTATCGAGAAATGCAGCAATTCCCTGGAGATTTTCTTTTGTCGCCGTTATACCAGGAATAAGTGGAATTCTCGGAATTACTGGGATGCGGGCATCCGCAAGCAATCGGGAGAAATTGTCCAAAATACGCAGATTCGATTGGCCGCAATATTGTTGGCTAGCCGCTTCATCCATCAGCTTGATATCGTAATAGATCAAATCCAGCCAGGGCAGCATTTCATCCTTGAAGCGTTGATAATCGAAAAACCCGCTGGTTTCTATCGCCGTATGGATACCTTCGCGCTTCAACGCCTGCAGCAATTTACTGGCAAAGTCCATCTGCAACGTCGCTTCACCACCCGAAAGCGTAACACCACCGCCGCTTGAAATGAAAAATGGCTTGTCTTGCAGCAAGCGGTACATTAATTCATCCACCGTATACCACGTGCCAATCTGTTTGCCATGAATATCGGTTTCTGGCTTGACTGCTTTTCCTTCTGGATTCTGGCACCAGATACAGGAAAGGGGGCAGCCTTTAAAAAAAACTGTTGTGCGGATTCCGGGGCCATCCTCGCTGCAATCGCGTTTGATGTCGAAAATAAGCCCCTTATCACTCATAAAAAATCCTTCATGACCATTTGAACATTTTTGCCAATCGCGCCAAATTTAAACATGTGGCCGAAATTGCCGGTAATCTGTACCAGATTTTCAAGCAACAATTGCACGACATCTGCATCCGGGCGCTCAGCCAATCCCAGAATAGCCTGGGTATCTTTGAAGCGAATCACCAAATCGACCTTGTTTGGATCGCGCTCAATCTGCTCCGCGTGCGCTTCACTGAGCGCTTCCGTGGCAACAATAGCAACCGGATTCAATTGCTTGCCGAAAGGTGTTTGGATAAACAGCGCTTTTGGATCGGGACAAAATTTGATCAATACATTCATGTCATCTTGCGGTTTCCGGGTACGGATAAGGATTTTCCCCTGGTAATAACGGATACCGCCAGGAACATTGGGATCTTTGATGACAAAATTGTTTTCAAAAAAACGCTGCGCTTTCTTGGCTTGGGATTCACTTAAACCTGGATTGATCAGGAAGCCGAAACCGAGTTTGATCAGTACGGCCATGCCAGCGGCCAACATCGTACCTTCCATGCGATTCAGCATTCCGTCGAGATTGCCGGTTGATTCGCCCAGCTGGATGCCGGATTTCAGAATATAGTGAATACCGTCCGGTAATGCGGGAATAGTGGCATGCATCGTTACGCTCCTGTAGTTTCGTGCTGCTCAACACCGCTTTTCATATCAAAATTGGCGCGATCGATAATTTCTTGCCGCATTAACGGACTCAACGTGACATAGTAGGCGGAGTAACCGGCAACCCGTATCATCAGATCCTTATACGGTGCCAACGCTTTTTGCTCAGCTTCGCCGGCATCTGCGCGGCTTGCCGCCGTTGCAGCGGTGTTTGCCGCGATAAAATCTTCGATTGACGTTACGCAGAGTTGAACGAGCACACCATTCTGATCCATAAAAGTTTTCATATGCGTGGCAAATAGCTCTGTATCTTCATTGAAGTTCGCCTTGCCGCGTGGTGTCAGACTCAGGTTATAGGTATAGCCGTTTTGTACCGTATCCGCGTCGACACTGGCAACCGATAGCATATGATCCAGCAGCATCACAGGATCGCCATTGGCTTTGACGATACCGGGACAAGGCGTAATCCCGCTGGCAAACGAAGCGTTGTCCATCCGGCCATTCGGTGTGGCCCGGCTTAGCATGCCAAAGCCCGCATGATTGGTCATGCTCCAATAACCGGTTAGATAGCGCCCGCCACGGTGCGTGCGGTACTTGAAAAAAACCTCCTGAATCATTTTGGTCAACAGACGCGTATATTTAACCGCCATCGCATTGTTATAAACACCGCCGGGCGTTTGATCGACACCGGCGCCATATTTGGGTGCCAGACGGATCAGACGCATGCACGCTGGTAACCGTTCCGGTGTTATCGCAGCAGAACTCGCGCCGGAACCACCGGCAAGCCGCTTCTGGACGAGATCCAGCAAACTTTTCACCAAACTGCGCGTTTCTGCTTCTTTACCGTTTGATGCGTTGTGGCCAAAATTCGTATCCAGTACCGCGATCAGTTCCTGCGCGGAAATTTTGCCGCCAAACACCAATGCATCGATCACACAGAACGAGTCAATGACATCGGCCAATCCGATCACAGCGACCCCGGAAGAGTTATATTTGGCACCGCCTGAGGAAACATCGCGGAATTTGGCGCTGCTTTCTCCCGGTTTATTCGTAGGTCCGTCAAACAATCCCGACAATAATGGCGAAGGCCGTACTTTTTCCAGCGTGCGTCCCAGATAATTGTTGAATTGCACGCAATGCCGCGCCATTTCATCGAGCTGGAAGCGGAAGCTGTCGATAAAATCCTGCATCGACTGCATAGCCGTCAATGGCGGGGAGGTATAGTCCGGTTTGCCATAAAACAAATTGGGATCCTTTTTGCCGATGCCGTCGCTACGGTGCTTGCCGCCGAACATAGCCAGTTCCAGCACCGCTGGCAGCACCAGTAAGGTGGAACCGGTGTGGCCATAGTGTTTATGATCGGCATTCTGCTCAATGCAACCAATCGATGCATAATCGTGCGCATCCGCTAAGGCTTCGTCAGCCGTCACACGATCGTGCTTGGCATAATAATTCGCCATGCTGCGGATCACCGGTGCATCGCCGTGCAGCGCGGGCGTCGCACGAGTAACCAGATTCACCTGGCAAATGCGTTTCAGATAGGGGGAAATCTCATTCGCCGCCAAAGGCCTTCCATCCGGCGCGCGATGATGAACATCCTTATGATAGCGGGCATGCACATTCGGATCGCGAATGGACAGTATTTCGGTCGCTTTTAGAATAATGTACGTCATGTCATTGACAGCATCGACGGTTTTACCATTTTCAAAGCGAGTACCACCCACGGTTAATGCCTGGTTTGAGCCGCTACCGGCAAACAGTACCTCCGCGCTTTCCGGCGACAACGGCACATGATCGGAACAACGCAAAAAGAAGTGGCACATCAATTCGACCGCCCGCCGGGTGTACGCTGCTTTTGCCGCATCGTCCGGCTGTTGCTGCCAGTCGCGCAGGTAGAATTCGTTCAGCGTCTGATCCAAGCGGCCAAGAGAAAGGCCAAAATTGGTATTCTCCTGCAATAGCAGGTGATAACAAATCCAGACTACCACTATCGCTTCCGCCAGTGTACTGGCGGACTCTGCCGGAACCTTACGGCAGATGGCAGCAAGCTCGCTGTTACCCGCTTCTTCAGCCGCATCGGCCAAATGTCCGGCATAGATCTTGGCGCCTTCGTAAACGGCGATGACGCTTTGCGCAAATTCAATTTTTTCCGGCGTATCCGCAACACCATTTGCAATATCTTGCTGCAACTGTGCAATCAGACCATTAAAACCGAATTTAAGCACTCGGCTAAAATCCGGTGCGGTATGCGACACTGCGGTCGCTTTATCGGACAGGTAAAAAGCAACACGCTCAAACAGCTCCTGACATTTAGGCGTCTCACCAGCCTTTTTTTTCAGCAGGGGATCAATAGAGAGTTTGCCCTCATACATACCACCTTCGACTTCATCGCGATGATCTTCGGCATAGTTAGCCGTATCGTAGTCTGTGTACCGCGCCACTTCTTGCACTGTGCGCCGCTCCAGCCAGAAAGGGAAAATTTCTTCATTCAACCGTTTGGCTACTTCCGGTTTGATTTTGAACGGATTTTGCGGCCGCTTTGAAAGCGTTTCCAATTCGGACCAAATGCAATAACCGCTCATATCCATATACACAACCGGCCCGACAAAGCTGGTGGTCGTTTGCCCCGGTAACAAATCGGTACTTCTCACCAGCGGCGTTTTATGACTGAAAACATGCTTCAGTGCTTGAGCGCGGCGTGTAACCGGCGGGAGCTCCGCGTGGTCTGGCTGGCGCAAAAACTCGGTCAGCAGGCGAGGCAATTCATCACAAATTTCCGGAATCCATTCCGGATCGAACAACTGGTTGCGCCATGCTTGTACCACCGGAAAGTCGCTAAGCACGATCTCGCTGAGTGCGAGATCGTGCAATGTCTTGATCTTGTCAGGCGTGGTATTGGGAATAGGAAAAATAGAGATATTACCGCTGAACGTGGAGGTATCCGCCGTTCCATGCTCAAGATCGATATGAATACCGCCTCGATTGAATGTGTTATTACTCATCATTTCCTCCGCGCTGATTAATTCAAAGTATCCAAACCTATCGCCAGCCTGTGATATTGCCAAGCATCATCAAGCAGCAAAAAATAGCCAAACAGTTGATACTGGTATTCCGCAGGATCGACTGACGAGTGAAATGGCTTATCCAATGCCGTGGAATAAATCAATTGCCCCAGATAAAGTCCATCGGCAATCTCAACAATCTCATCGAGACAATAGCCAATCGGAACCGGCCCGCCAATCATTGGAAACCGGTAATGAAACTGAAATACTTTTTTCTTTTTACCATTGCCGTTATTCATAGACAAAATCGATTCCCGGTCATCCGCGCCGAGAAAAATATAGCCTTGCCGCGCAAACGGCGATGGACCAGCCGCCGATACCGCTTGCAACGATGCGTCCGGAACACGGTAATTCATATCGACAATACGCATCAACGGATCGGCGGCGATGATGCGTTTATCCTGAATATTGTTGCCATCTATCCAATGCAATGCCGCTTCATTTTCCCAGAATGTCTTATCTTCATCCGACATACCGCGATCCCATGCGCCGCTCTTCAAGTGCTTGGCGTAAACACCTTTGGCATCCCAATAATGCGCTTTGTTTTTTTCCACCAATGCGTAATGCGGCGTGCTGGCCAGATGTGTTTTTAGTGCATGCACGCGTTCGGGATAGCGCTCAGCCAAATCATCGCTTTCGTCGAGCAGCATGCTCAATTTCCGTCCCGAGATTTTTTCATAGGATTTACCCGCCCACGGAAATATATATTTGCCGATGCTGTGCCACATCAGATTGAGCGCATTCGGAGCCTCGTGCGCTAGCGCCAGATCGGCAAGCCGGCCGGGAAAAAGATATTCATCGTTCGGTTTAGTGTTCGTATCGGGACAGAAGGTTTCAGCAAAACCGCAATGCAGATTCAGCGTAGCGCCGTGATAATAATCAAAACCGGTCGCGCGCCTTGTTTCGCCATACCAATCCGTTGATTCATCGCTGTCGACGCGGACGTTATAACCGCGCGCGCCGTGCCCTTGGAATAACCCATTTTCCACCGTTGGAGCCACACCGCGGCGGAATAGGCGATTGAGTTTCTCGAAATGTTTCAAATTGTCTTGCGGATTGCTCTGCGCGGAAATTTCGCCGCTGATGCGCTGCAGCATTTGCAAAATTGATTCGTCTTCTTGCAACATTTCTGTGACATCACTATCTTCCACACCCTTCGGCGATTCTTCCAGGATGAAAGTGGTAAATTTGCGCTTTAGCGCCTCATTGTGCTTCCAGCCATCAATCCAATCGCTGATTTCAGGCCAATTCAGTGCTACTGCCGTAGCTGTTTTCTCCGTGTTGGACATCGTCGAGATGGATGCTTTTTGATCATATTCCAACTCGCTGAAGCCTATTTCACCCGGACGCGGGCGCAGTTGCGGAAATGCGTCATCCGCATAAAATTCTTTGGCATAAGCCGGATCAATCATCAGGAAAAATCCGTTATTCTGATAGCCATACGGATCCTTTTCCTCAACCCAACCCATTGGAAAAATTTGTTTGATATTGTCGATTATCGAATGGTGCGGATAGTTATCGCCGATCGATATAACGTGGCCATTCGGCAATGTAAAAGTACCCAAGCTGTAATGCTGCGTGGCGAACACCAATTGACCTAAATAAATACCGTCATCGATGCGAACGATTTCATCAATCAAACGCGTCATGGGATAGACCGGGCCAAGATCTGGCCAGCGATAATTCAGCTGGTACACTGCTTTGCCATTCATTTGCGGAACCACTGAAGTTCCCAGATTGCAAAGAAAATAACCGCCCGTTTTGCTGTACGGGATTGCTTTTTCTTTATCCAAATTTTCCGCTAGCAGCTCGCAATCAAATCCGGCAGCAGCAGGATTCATCGGGCGGTCTTTCAGTTTCCATAATTGCGTCAACGCGGGCAGCCCGATCGCTTGCAATGCTTTGGGATCGGGCGGTTCACGAAAAAAATTGCGCCCGATGCGCACCGACTTTGGGTCATAACTGCTCAGTGTTTTAGCATCATTGCGGGTTTTTGCCGCAACAGTTTCGCGTAATACCAGCTCAAATGTTTTTCCCATCCACAAACCAGTATCGGCATACGTTGCATTCCAAGCGGTCGCCATCCATTCGATATTAGCCATCAAGGATCTTTCTTTGCCAATAAACCGGGCAGCTTCCTTGAAATAATCGCTGTCCCGTATGGAAACAGGAATACCAATCATCGGGCTGCTGATTACTTCCGCTGTCCCGCATTTAAATAGAATATCCAGTTTCTTATGAATTTCTGGCCAGCGCTGCCGCTGATTGTTATCTGCCAAAATGCGTTGGTACATGCCCAACAGCACAAAAAAGCTGCCGTGATAATCGTTCCTCAGAATATCGTTTAATGCATTTGTCAGTGACTGCTGTTCATCACTGGAATGTGCCGTGAAACTCCTGCTGCTCAGAAAGGCTGTCATGAATTTTCCCCTTACCGCTTTCTTGTTAAGTGGGACTAATTTGCATAATTATCAGTAATAGAATGCAAGTAGTAATTTACTAATTATATTTTTTTGGATCACTCCTCGAAGGAAACGCTAATTAAATCGTTTGATTAGTTTAGACGCACGGCAATTCAATATTTCAATATATCTGCTGACATAATCAAACTATATCCTCATTTTTTAGGATAGCTAGAATTATACAAAGCAATATTGATCATTATCAAAAAATCCTAATTGTTTTTATTTATGCACTGAACTGCTTTTTTCAACATTCCCATAAATTCTCTTGTTTCCCTGCCCAGGAGTGCATTGTGCAATTCCTCTACCCATCGAGTCGCAATCATCTGCTCGCCAAATGAAACATTTCTTCAAATTGATATATCATTACCCCTTTTGGGGGAATGCAGTCTTGTTTAAAATTACCGGAATTGTTGGGGAATAAAAATTCCTGAGCGTTGGATAAAAGCGAAATGACCACACGAAATATACCGGCTGAGCGTGCTAATGCCATGCTATCTGTTATCAAGGAATTTCAATGTCTGTCACATGCAGATATTGAAATGGTTGCGGCTGCTTGTCAGTGGCATCGCTATGAGGCCGGGAATGGGATTGTGCGCTATCACGATCACACCAACAGCGTTTTTTTCATTGCGCAGGGTGAGATTCGTGTCATGTATCATGGTCTGTTGGGTCAGGAAGTTATTTTATGTGATTTATCCACCGGTGAGATGTTTGGTGAATTGACGGCGATTGATGGCCATCCCCGCTCGGCAACAGTGGTTGCCAGAACCAGTGTATTGCTGGCGTCGATGCATGCGTTGGATTTTCAGAATCTGATTTATTCCAATCGACAGATAGCCGAAATCATTCTGAAGCGCTTGACCGGCCAAGTTCGCCGCTTGACCGAACGCGTTTATGATTACAGCACACTGGCTGTGCGTAATCGTATTCAGTCGGAATTGCTGCGTCTGGCAAGGAATCACATGACATCTGCGAATGCTGCAATCATCTCTCCGGCGCCAACCCAGACTGAAATCGCCAATTTGGTCAGCACGCATCGTGAAGCCGTATCGCGAGAGCTGAATAAGCTGGTAAAAAGTGAGCTTATTATGCGTCAAGGGCATGATTTACATGTGTTGGACGTAGCCAAGCTGACTGAAATGGTCAATGCGGCGCGCGGCGGTTTTTAATGGAAATCCTGCAGTAACAATTCCTGATTACAATTTCTTGATTATTTGTTATGCCGCGCTTAAGTGTGGCAAACTTCGCAATTGAACTTATTACGGGTCTATTAAATTCGTGTCCCCTTATGAACTTTTCATTGGTTTACGCTATACGCGTGCCAAAAAACGCAATCATTTCATTTCATTCATTTCATTAATTTCTCTGATGGGCATTACGCTGGGAATGACGGCGCTCATTACCGTCATGTCGGTCATGAACGGATTCCAGAAAGAAGTGCGTACACGGATTCTAGGCGTCGCTTCGCATGTTCAGATCGGTAGCATTCATGGCAATCTGAGTCACTGGCAGCAAACCGCAGAAGAAGCCGTTAAGCACCCATTCGTAGAAGCTGCCGCGCCTTATGTCAATGCGCAAGGCATGTTATCGCACAACCAAGTTGTTCAGGGAGTTGTTGTGCGCGGCATTCTGCCAACGATGGAGGACAAGGTGGCGGATTTTGGAAGAATGATGGCAAGCGGAAAGCTGGATAATCTGGTGCCGGGCGAATTTGGTATTGTCATCGGCATGGAATTGGCGCGGTCTATGGGTACTTTCCTCGGTGATAAAATTGTTTTAATTTCACCGCAAGGGCAAGTCACGCCAGCGGGTATATTGCCACGGCTGAAGCAATTCACCGTGGTCGGCATCTTCGAAGCAGGGCACTTTGAATATGACTCCGGATTGGTCCTGATTCACATGTTCGATGCGCAAAAACTTTATCGCATGGATAACGATGATGTTTCCGGTGTGCGCCTCAAGCTGAAAGATTTGTTTCTGGCACCCCAAGTTGTTCAAGAATTACCCGCGATGTTGACGATCGACAGCTATATCAGCGACTGGACAAAACAGCATGCCAATTATTTTCGTGCAATCCAGATCGAGAAACGCATGTTATCGTTGATCCTTGCATTGATTATTGCGGTGGCGGCATTCAATATTGTTTCCACATTGGTAATGGCGGTAACCGACAAAGAATCGGATATCGCGATTTTACGTACCCTCGGCGCAAGCCCGCGCAGCATTATGAAGATATTCATTGTACAGGGAACATTTATTGGCGTTTTTGGCACAATTTTGGGGGTTGCGGGCGGTATGTTGTTAGCCTACAACGTGGGTGAGGTGGTGGCGTTTATTGAAAGTTTGTTCCACGTTCAGTTCTTATCGCGAGAAATTTATTACATCAGCACCATTCCAACCGATCCACAGATGGCAGATATCACCAC
>NZ_JAKFWH010000048.1 GCF_021731985.1 Nitrosomonas sp. | reverse complement strand
TTTTAAGCCTAACTCTTTTCGAAAAAATACCTATCGATCAATTGGTTAAAAATACCGATGTGCAAATAACCATGTCGAACAATAATAACCAACTGAATCTATTCAATTAAATCTCCGGACACTTCTGTGTTTCTTTAACTATTTTAAGGGCTCATTATGTTACAGTTTAAAAAGATGTCATTAGGTGGTATTGCACCAGTATTGCTATCCATTGCACTGGCAAGCTCAGTAATGGCTTCCGATGCACATCATGCACACGGCAAAGACCATAATTTTGGTAGTTTCACTAAGGACAATTTGTTGCTTACTCCGAAAGATTACCGTGAATGGATTTTTGTGGGCGCACCGGTTACACCAAAAGATATGAATGATGGAAAACCTGCATTTCCTGAGTTTCATAATGTGTACATCGATCCAACAAGTTGGAATCATTGGAAGAAAACAGGTGAATTCCGTGATGGAACTGTTATCGTTAAAGAATTAACTAGCGTGGGTTCAAAAGAAGCCGCCAGCGGGAATGGGTATTTCCCAGGTGAATTTAACGGGATTGCTGCGATGGTGAAAGATTCCAAACGTTTTGCCGATAAACCTGGGAATTGGGCATTTTTTGGTTTTGAATCTTATGATGCCAAGCAAGGCATACTCCAAGCTGATGATGCATGTGCAGCTTGCCACAAAGCAAATGCTGCACAAGATATGGTCTTTACCCAATACTACCCAGTATTACGTGCTGCTAAACCAAGTAAAAAATAGATGGTTAATGGCTTAATTTGCCAGTAGTAAGCTTTCTGAGATCGGGCAATTTGGCGTACTAATTATCAATCTGAGTGCGCCGAATTGCTTACCGCACACACAAAGAATCTTTGTCGCTATTGACTCAGAAAACTTCCTTTTCAGCCTCTTATCTCGAATATCAACAAAATTTACTTCAAGCTTATTTCGAACTTTCTTTCAGAAGTTATTCTTCCATTCACGTAATACCGTGAAAACCTCTATAGGGCCTGGAAGTGATTTTTCAGAGTAATTCTGAGCGCTAGCAATAATTTCTCGTTGATCACAACGTATAAAAGGATTGATTTTTCTTTCTAGAATAAGCGTTGTAGGAATGGTTGGGATATTCCGATTTCGCAATTCTTGCGCCGCAATTTCAAACTCGATGAGTTTTGCATTTTTCGGATCGACAACTTTTGCAAACTGAATATTTCCTAAAGTGTATTCATGGGTACAGAAAATTAATGTATCGCTAGGTAGTTGCGAGAGTTTTTGTAACGATTGATACATCTGTTGTGCAGTGCCTTCAAATACTCGCCCACAGCCACAAGCAAAAAGTGTATCGCCGCAAAATACCATGTTGAATGGATTTGACCCATAATAGGCGATATGCCCGCGAGTGTGTCCGGGAGTGTCTATTATCATAAGATTGAGTGACATTTTTTCTAGATTGACTTGATCCCCCTCACGTAAGGGATGTGATACTGTTGCAATTGATTCATTGTGAGGTCCGTATACGGGAACATCGAATGATTGAAGTAACTCAGTATTACCCCCGGTATGATCGTGATGATGATGGGTAATTAGGATTGCACTTAATTGCAGTTTTTTAGAAAGAAGATACTCAATAACAGGAGATGCGATACCAGGATCGATAACGGCAGCATGAGTCTGATTGTGGATTACCCAGATATAATTATCGCTAAAAGCGTGAATCGGATGAACGTTTAGCATGTGATTTCCATGTATTATATTCTATATAGTTGATGTGCCTAAGCGATTTAGAAAGTATGCAATAAATTCAGGTGAGAATAATTAGATAATGAAATCTGAACAAAATGTTCAAAAATGGTTTGATTCATCTCTTGGTCAATATTTGATTGAGCACGAGCAACGTTATTTTGACCAAGTAGTTGTGAATATTTTTGGCTATAATGCTGTGCAGATAGGTTGGCCCCAATTTAATTTTTTACGTCTGAACAGAATGCCTTTGCATTTCTCTGTGGGACTTGAGAGTCAGGTTTCCTTGCGTGCTGCTGCTGATTATCTTCCGATTCAAAGTAGCAGCATGGATCTTGTGATTCTGCCACATATTCTTGAGTTTAATACCAATCCTCATCAAATTCTGCGTGAAGTGCACCGAATATTAATTCCTGAGGGTCATATTGTTATATCAGGTTTTAATCCCTTAAGCTTATGGGGAGTCTGCCATTATTTAAAATCAACACGTCATGAATTTCCCTGGAATGGGAATTTTATAGGGTTATCACGACTTAAAGATTGGTTGAAATTACTCGATTTCGAGATGGCGGGTGGCCGGTTAAGTTGTTATGCACCTCCATTTAAACAAGAAAGATGGCGTCGGAGATTTGGATTTATGGAAGCAGCAGGGGATCGTTGGTGGCCAATTTCAGGGGGAGTGTATTTCTTGCACGCGATTAAGCATATGCACGGTATGCGGATTATTAAACCTGGATGGAAAAATTGTCTTGATACCAAGAAAAGAATGGTACCGGCTACCCAAAAAATTAAAGAAATCTCTAACGATGAGCGACCACCAAACAACTTGAATCAGATCGATGATTTGAATCAACGATAAGATGATTTTGGAAGATTCAAAAGTTGTTGAGATTTATACGGATGGTGCGTGCAAAGGAAATCCTGGTGTTGGAGGCTGGGGAGCTTTGTTGCGATACGCAGGCCATGAGTGTGAAATTTTCGGTGGAGAGAAATTAACTACCAATAATCGTATGGAATTGCTTGCTGCAATACGTGCTTTAGAATCTTTAAAGCGTCCTTGTAAAGTACATTTACATACAGATTCGCAATATGTTCAGAAAGGTATCAGTCAATGGCTGGACTCGTGGAAATTACGTAATTGGCGAACATCCAATAGAAAACCTGTTAAAAATGAGGATCTTTGGAGATTGCTTGATTCCTTAGCGCAGCAACACGAGATTGAGTGGTGTTGGGTGCGCGGTCACTCGGGCCATGTTGATAATGATCGAGCCGATCAACTGGCTAACCGTGGAGTCGAAATGATTGCTTCCGAAAATTTCTGACTAGTTAGTTAAGGGCTTTACTATGCGTCAAATTGTGTTGGATACCGAAACAACAGGGTTGGAACATAAACTTGGACATCGTATTGTAGAAATAGCGGCAGTTGAGTTATGTAACAGGCAATTTACTGGTAATCATTTTCACTATTACCTTAATCCCGAACGGGAAAGTGATGAAGGAGCCTTGAAAGTCCATGGTCTAACGACCGAATTTCTTAAAGATAAACCCAGATTCCATGAAGTATCCAAAGAATTATTGAATTTTATTAGCGATGCCGAGCTTATTATCCATAATGCACCCTTCGATGTTGGGTTTCTCAATCATGAATTAGGTTTAGTCAATTTAGAAAAACTGGATAACTACTGTTTGTCGATAACCGATACATTGAAATTAGCGAAGGAGTTTCATCCCGGTAAGCGGAATAACCTGGATGCGCTGTGTGAACGTTACAATATAGACAATTCAAAGCGCACGCTGCATGGTGCATTACTGGATGCGGAATTATTAGCTGAAGTTTATCTGGCTATGACGCGCGGGCAAGAGAGCTTGCTTATCGAATTGGAATATGTTGAACCGATCCAGCTGGCTCTGAGTAAATTGGATAATGTCAACATAAGAATCATTGAAGCAACGGCTGAAGAATACGCACAACACTTGATGGTATTAGAAAATATTTCTCGTGAGAGTAATAATAACTGTTTGTGGAGTAGACCTGAAACCGAAAATCCTATTGATGCTAAGTCAAAGCATGGAGGAAATTAAAATTGATGGTCAAAACGAGTTTCAGTATCTTCTGTATGTATATTCAAGGGATGCCCTAGAGTTTTGCACGACATTGTCGTGCAAAACTCTAGCAAGAGGATACTGCTCTTAAATGAAAATAAACTGAAGTGGTGCACAATTTAAAACCCGAGGCTCGCAAGCAAGTCATCAACTTGGTCTTGATCGCATACAACATCAGTTCTTTTCTCTGGGTTAGTGACCGGTCCATTGAGAAGTCCTTCATCTACAGTGATGTTTTTCTTGGTGGGCACGTTTGCAAGTAATAAATCAAGGAGATCCTTTTCTAGACTCTGTACCATGTGCGTAACCTTTTTGATTACCTGGCCTGTCAGATCTTGAAAGTCTTGTGCCATCATGATTTCTAGCAATTGTGTATTCGTTGCATTAGTTTGCTCAGGAACCTTATCGAGGTACTGAAGTGTATCGATTAATAATGTTTTGAATTTTTCTGTATCTGGATTAGATTGATGCATCTCAAGAGCTTGTTTCCATTGTTCAGATAAATTAATTGCACCTGCAGAGAGTTTTTCTTGGATCGGCATTGCAATCTCGGTAGCATTAAGCGTGCGCTCAGCCGCTTGTTCAGTTTTGGTAGCAATATAGGTTAGCTTATCCTGTGCCTCAGGTGCTTCAGCTGCAAACGATTCCAGGCGTTTGTCATACCCGAGTTCACGTAAACTGTCGTGTAAGTTTCGGGTCAACTGCCCAATCTGATCAATAACTTTCTTATCAGTTGTTATTAATTCATTTTCATCAATTGCTTTTATAGCGGGTGTGGGTGACGTATCAGCTAATTGAATAGATTTTTTAGATTTCGAATTGGTTGTTTCTGGAGAAGCATCATCAGCTTTTGTTTTCATAAGACGTTTTGTATTCATTTTGGACTCGGTAGTTTGTTATGAAAAGAGATAATGTACGTTTAAACAGATGCTTTACTTTCCATATTCTGGAAAATTTTATTTAATTTCTCTTCAAGTGTCGCTGCGGTGAAAGGCTTTACGATATAGCCACTTGCTCCAGCTTGAGCTGCAGCTACGATATTCTCTTTTTTTGCTTCGGCAGTTACCATGAGTACGGGAATCTTTTTCAATGCCTCATTGGCGCGCACATTCTGAAGCATGGTCAATCCGTCCATATTGGGCATATTCCAATCCGACACAATAAAGTCAAAATCACCATCTTGTAGCTTACGAAGTGCAACTGCGCCATCTTCAGCTTCATCAACATTGACAAAACCAAGTTCTTTTAGAAGGTTGCGAACGATTCTACGCATAGTAGAGAAATCATCCACTACCAAGAATTTCATATTTTTGTCAGCCATTCTTTTCTCCGTATAAACTATATTTTTTGTATTGCCAGGATTGCTCTGATTTATGATTTGTTAAGCAGCTTGCTTTGTATGGTTCTCATCTTGCCGTTGTTTTTACGACAGCCGAGCATGAAAGTTTAGAATTAATCTTAAAAATATTCCAATAGTATGAAGAATGTAGCCTTAGATTAATATTTTTGGCTATGTCATCGTTAATTGTTGGTCACTGTAAATAAATACAAGTTATCATTGATAAACAAGTTATTAACTAAAAAACCAATAATTGATATTTTGCCTAAAATTCATTGGGTTACATGGACTCAACTAACTAACGATGACATGGTCATATTTTTTATTGCTGTAGAGCTTGTCTGTGTTACGGAAAGTTAGGGAGATTTATTAAGAAGATTTTATAAATATTTATTAACTCAAGTTTAGACATCCAGCATTAAAGAAGCGGTCATTAAGCAGAAGCAAAGTAGCGAAACGAGACGTAAAAATATTCATAAAATGAGAAGAAATCACTTGAATCGACTTGATATGATCTCCGGCTGCGTGAGTCAGAGTGAGCAGCAATCGGGATTGAAGCGGTTACGACCGACATGGGGCCAGCATACATTAGTGTGGTGCGGGCCAATATCCCAGATGCAACGCTAGTGTTCGATCACTTTCATATTATTAAGCTGTTCAATGAAAAGCTGACAAAACTGCGTCGTGATCTGCAACGAGAAGCAGAAAATGGGTTGGGCAAACCCGTTTTTAAGGGCATTCGCTGGCTATTGCTCAAGAACCCTGACAACCTGGATGACACGCGCAATGAGCCCTTGGTAACAGCCTATTACATGAAAGAAGAATTACGCAATATCTAGCATCATCCGGATAAAACCTCAGTTCAAAAGGCATTGGACGAATGGGTAAAAAAAGCCGCCGCTTCGGATATCAACATGCTCAAACAATTCTCTAAAACTATTGCGGCACACCGCTCAGGCATTCTGGCTTATTTCTATTTTAATGGTTTATCAAACGGGCCATTGGAAGGCACCAGCAACAAGCTCAAAACTTTGCACAAATGGCCTATGGTTCCAGAGATGTCGAATTCTTTAAACTCAAAATTATGGAGCTGCATGAAACCAATTATGTTCTTGTCGGTTGAAACTAAAAGTATGCACTTTTGCCGGATGAACCAAAAATAATACTTAAATGACATGTTGGCCAATTGCCATGCGGATGAGTTGTGTTGTATTCTGCAATTGCAGTTTACGCATCAGATTGACATGATGAACACCGACAGTTTTAGGGCTGATGGTCAGTTGTTCCGCAATTTGTGCACTGGAGTTTCCTTCTGCTATCAGTTTGAATATTTGAAATTCCCGGTTGGTAAGCCTATCTAAAGGATTATCACAAGTATCTTTAAGTGTTGTATTCACTGCTGTTGATGCAGCAAATTCTGACTCAATATATATTTCCCCTGAGTTGACTTGACGAACAGCCTGAATCATTTCTCCGATTCCGCTTTGTTTACTGATAAATCCAATCGCGCCCGCTTTTAATGAACGTTGCGCTATGGCTGCATTATTCAGCATACTGAAAACCAGAATACGTGCAGTAGGGTCTTGCGCTTTGATCCGGCGAATTGTTTCAAGTCCACCGATACCCGGCATATTTAAATCAAGAATTGTGACATTGGGCTGATGTTCTAAATACAGTTGATAGCCTATTTCACCATTTTCTGCTTCTGCTACCACACGCATATCGAGTGTGCTTTCAAGTAAGCGGCGATATCCGCTACGTACGACTGGATGATCATCAATCAGTAAAATGGAGATTGTTTTTTTCATTGCTTGCGTTCTCGATTGGTAGCCTAATATTAATTTCTGTACCTTCGTTGCGTGCACTACGTACTGAAAGCGTGCCGTCCATTGCAATGACGCGTTCACGCATACCCAATAGTCCTAATCCTATATATTTCTGATTGGTGTCGTAGCCTTTTCCGTTGTCTTCTATATTCAGTAGCAAGAAATCAACAGCAGAATTTTCAACAGTTTCTAGGCATAGGCTTATCTGTGCCCAGGTGGCTTCCGAGTGACTGCAGATATTATTGAGGCACTCCTGAATGAGGCGGAATACCGCTATATTTAATGGTTCACTAAGATTTGTAAGATCGCATTCCAGCCTGAATTCAAGGATAGTTTGGGGATGATGAGAACACCATTGTTTCTTGAGTTCGAATAGTGCTTCGGATAATCCGAGCGTATCCAGTAAAACGGGACGCAATTTATGAAGCTTGCTACGTATCACTTCATGCATTTGTTGGATACATTCCTTGATTGCTTGCGCACTGATGGAAATGATCGAGTCTTTTCCCGTGCTATTCAGAATTACTTCATTCTCAGCACGAATAGCGGTTAGCCATTGTCCCAGTTCATCATGCAGTTCGCAGGCAAGTATGCGTCGCTCCTTTTCCTGAATACGGAATAATTCTTTCATGAGTCGCCGGTTCTCATTCAATAGATCGCGATTGAGATTAACAGTTTTTTTAAGCTGACTGATGTCGGACATGATCATGAGGCATGTGCTGCTGTCGCACATAACTGTGCTTTCCAGACGGATAAAGTTTAATTGCTCATCAGCATTTTTAATCTTTAGGTCAATCGTGGTTTTGCCAGCAGTAGCGAAAATTTCTTGTAGATAGACGATAAAGGCTTGGTGGTCGATATCTGAGAAGCAAGCTGTAAATAGTTTCCCGATAAGAGATTCTCGTTCATTTCCCAGCAAAGCGGCGCCAGTCAGGTTAATGGACTGGATGTGTCCGGTTTTATCTACAGTCAAATAGCCTACGGGAGCATAATCATAGAGGTTTGCATAGCGGTTGTGAGATTCTTCCAATTGTTGCTGTGCCTCTCTAAGCTCCTGGTTTTGTGTTCCTAGCTCAGATTGGTAAATTTGTAGTTCGGTGAATAGTTCCAGTTTGCTACGCCTGATATCATCATCTTTTCTTCTCTGGGCATCATTCTGGTCATGCTGATTCATACGATTTCCTATGCGTTATTCATATAGCTGGAAGTTTTTATTCCTATCCGGATGACGTAATAATTGCAATACATCCGTTTAGATCGCTGCAATCCTATAGTATCAAATTATTGCAAATGATAACGTTATAATTTGATGATAAAAACTTTCGATGGGGCGTGTTGGAAATTTTAATGAGAGGATCAAGTGGCATGTCATACAGCGATCTAAAATCAAATTTACTTGACAAAGGAGTTCAGAAAATTTGTTAGTGCAATCAAATATTCTTGCTTTTGTTTTGGGTACCAGCTTGTTGCAGCAGCGAGCTGAATTACCAGAAATTGAGTGGGCGTGGAGTTTATTGCTGCTGGGAATCGCGATCGGATTGTTTCGCTACTGTCAATTGGTGATTCCGGTAACGATAAGCAGAATTGTGTTTTGGTTACTTTTTATGGGAATTGGTTTTTTCTGGGCCGCTGCGATGGCGCATTGGCGTCTGGCCGACTCATTACCTCACGAATGGGAACGTAAAGATATCCAGGTTATCGGTGTAGTGGCCAGTATGCCGCAAAAGGATGATCGCAGTATGCGTTTCCAGTTTGATATTGAGCGTGTGATCACGGAAGGTGCGATCGTACCCAAAAAGATTGCATTGTCCTGGTATAAAGATGGGCAAGCAGGTTTAGATCAGAAGGTGTTGCCAGTTATCAAAGCGGGAGAACGCTGGCAAGTAACGGTGCGTCTAAAACAACTACACGGCACTATGAATCCACATGGTTTCGACTATGAAGTGTGGGCATTGGAACGTAATATTCGAGCAACCGGATACGTGCGTTCATCAGCCGAAAATCAGCGCTTGCATCCGTTAGTTCAACGGCCAAACTATTGGATTGAACATATTCGTGAGGAAATCCAACAACGTTTTTCCGTGAGTCTAACCGATAAAATCTATGCCGGCGTATTAAAAACCCTGGCAACAGGTGATCAACATGCCATTCCTCGCGATCAGTGGCAAATGTTTACCCGTACTGGGACCAATCATCTGATGGCAATTTCAGGACTGCATATCACGATGATATCCAGCATGGTATTTGCATGCGTATTCTGGTTATGGCGTTGGAATACCTATTTCGCATTACGTTTACCAGCACGCCGCGCCGCTGTCATGGCTGGATTGGTAGTGGCTTTTAGCTATGCTGTGCTGTCTGGCTTTGCAATTCCCGCGCAGCGAGCATTCTGTATGTTGGCTGTGGTGGCGATCGCGTTATGGAGAGGGCATCATACATCTGCAACAAGGGTGCTGGCATGGGCGTTATTTTGGGTGGCATTGCTGGATCCTTGGGCAAGCATTGCGCCCGGTTTTTGGTTATCATTTGGCGCAATTACCATAATTATGCTGGTAACGGTAGGACGGATTGGTAAAGCTCACTGGTTACGTGATTGGTTGCGGATTCAATGGGCCATTACATTGGGACTCATTCCGCTATTGTTGGTTTTATTTCAGCAGTTGTCATTGGTGTCGCCAATTGCGAATGCCATCGCTATTCCGGTGGTGAGTCTGATAGTGGTACCACTTACATTACTGGCGACAATACCCATGTTTGATTTTATGTTGCTGCTAGCACATGACGTGTTAAGTATTGTCATGCAGTTACTGCAATTTTTGAGCAGTATGCCAAATGCGGTATGGCAGCAGCATGTGCCACCGATGTGGACAATAGCAGTGGCTATTGCTGGAGTCCTGTGGTTATTGCTGCCTGGAAGCTTTTGGCTGGGTTTTTTTGCCGGTTTCCCGGCACGCTGGCTGGGTGTGATTGCATTGCTGCCGGTTTTCCTAGCACAGCCACCTCAGCCCAAAGCCGGCGAATTATGGTTAACGGTTCTGGATGTTGGCCAGGGATTGGCAGTAGTGGCGCGCACCGAGCACCATGCACTGTTATTCGATACCGGTCCCGGCTATGGTGAAACAGATAGCGGTAGCCGCATTATTGTACCTTTTTTACGTGGGGAAGGTATTCGCCAGCTTGATATTTTAATCGTATCACATGCTGATTCGGATCATAGCGGTGGTGCTTTATCGGTACTGGAGGCGATACCTACTAAGAGGCTATTATCGTCTTTGCGCAGCCATCATCCAATACAGCAAGCTTCACCCCATAAAGAGCAGTGCCGAGCTGGTCAATTCTGGCAATGGGATGGCGTATATTTTGAATTGCTGCATCCATTGGAACAAGATTATGGAAATCCACATCGCACAATCAATGCAAATAGTTGTGTATTAAAAATTACATCAGATCATGGTAGTGTATTGCTTCCGGCTGATATTGAAGGAAAGGATGAGCAAGCATTACTCGCTCGCGTCAGTGACAAGCTTCCTGCAACAGTATTGGTTGCGCCGCATCATGGCAGTCATACTTCTTCGACCACTGCTTTTGTACAAAGAGTGAATCCTTCGCTGACAATATTCACCATGGGCTATCAGAATCGCTACGGTCATCCGCGTGAAACAGTGATGGCGCGCTATTACAATTCGGGAAGTCAATTGCTACGTAGTGATCGAGATGGCGCTATTGTACTTCGCTTTGCAGACGATGGGTGGTCTGTTGCTAGCTGGAGAAAACTACACCGCCGCTATTGGCAGCACAGCAGAGTTGAATAAATTTATCCTGCGTCAAGGACGCATCACTGATTTTAGTGCGGCTTGAGTTTTCTAATATTTATCAGGTGATTCGACATTACTAAATATCACAGTGAAAGTAGTACCCATTCCTGGTTCGCTGGTGACTTTGATTTTCAATTTATTATTTTCTGCTGCAATTCTCACGATAGACAAACCGATTCCGCTGGTTGCTTTGTTATGAAGAGCGGCTCTAGGTGAATAAAAATACTCATTAAATATATTCGGCAGATCTTTGTTATCAATCCCAATTCCATGATCGGTTATGGTGATTTCGGCACTTTGATTAGGCCGATTGACAGTTGATGTAATTTCAACGGATCCGCTATCATGAGAATAGGTAATCGCATTGGAAATAATATTTTCAAGAAGTATCCCAAGCTGATCAGGGATTACCTTACAAGTAAAGTTATCGATCGATAAATTGAGCGCAACGTTTTTAGAATTAGCAACGGGAGTTATTTTTTCAAGACATTTCTGAAGCGCGGTCTGAATATCAACAGACTCGAAAATAGCCGTGTCTAGACAAGTATCTTTTAGTCGTTCTAATCGGAGTAAATCAAGTATTAAGCCGGACATATTCTTTGCCCGAACATCCATTTGTTCAAGCGCTTTACTTACTTCAGGTGTCGTTTCTCCCAAATAGCCCTCGTTTATCAAATTTATTTTGCTACGAATTGCATCCAACGGGGATTTTAGTTGATGTGTGATCAGCAATGCATATTGATCTTTTTCTACTTGTGCCTGATTGATTTGTTTATAGGCATCAACTATATGGCGTTCATGGGCGCGAACGATTAAGGAAAGTCTCGATACAACATACCAGACGATAAGAAATAAGGCATCGAGAAAAAACATCCATACTATTGCGCCATCTCTACGTGAACTTTCAGAAAGAATATGATTGCTTATCAAAGTTGAAAGTGGCGATTGAATGATCAGAAAGTTATCAACAACGATAACTATCGTATCCATTAAACAGACTAATATGGTTACATATAGGCTTTCACGGGTAGAAAAAAAGATACAGGCCAGTGCAATATGTAGCACGTAGAAGAAGGAAATTGGTGTAGTAGTGCTACCAATATAATGAACGACAACGGATAGGCAGAACAGATCAATAATGATTTGCACCCACAAATTAACAGAGGGCGAGTTATATTTACTAGACTTACCATGATTTAGTGCGAAGATATAAGCGATATTAGCGACAACCAGCACGATAATGACGGCAATTGGCCATTTCTGCTGCTCACTGATACCTAGCTGCGCCAGTGCATCTGATGACGACAGCATCAGGATCTCGAAAAAAACTAGTGTGGCAATCAATGCCCAACGAAAGGTAATAAACCAGCGGATATTACTAATTAAAACATCGTCACTGAGTTTTAGTTTCTCACCTAATAATTCAAGCGATATATTTTGGCTCAGAAGTGTCCGGAGATTTAATTGAATAGATTCAGTTGGTTATTATTGTTCGACATGGTTATTTGCACATCGGTATTTTTAACCAATTGATCGATAGGTATTTTTTCGAAAAGAGTTAGGCTTAAAA
>NZ_JAKFWH010000021.1 GCF_021731985.1 Nitrosomonas sp. | reverse complement strand
GACAGATTGAGTGATGCCGGATTGGCTCCAAAGGCCGTAATAGGAGCTGTCATGCGTAAACTGGCACATTTGATTTATGGGGTCATTAAATCAGAGCGGCCATTTGATGCAAACTTTAATCATTCAGGACTTGCAATTCAAGACGGTATCTGACCCCAGCGGCACGATTGAATTTTCTTATGAGGCGATTAAGGTAGAGTTTATGTTGCAGGCGGCTTAACGGGAATGTAGGAGTTCCTGGCGTCACTTCAATCTACAGCACTGAATCTCGGATGCGCAAGATTAATCGGGTTACTTACTTGGGCCGAAGTATACTCTCTGTTATAGACCCCGGATTGTCGTGGGTGTCCGGTTAGCGATGCTCTACCTATCATTCTATAGATTACGCCTTTCCGAATTGCAATCTCAATGTGCGACTTCATTAATTCCCCCAGCTACGGGCATTAGAATCCCATATGCGAGCATCAGCCCATATTGCACGTCGCATTCGATCACCTTAGCCGGGGAAGGTTCTGTCAGGGTAATCGGCAAATCCAACACGCCGCCGATGTTGAAGGCGAAGTTGCCTATCGATTCAGGGATAAGCGACTTATATGTAGTATCCCAATTGTCCTTATTCTCAACAATATTCATGATCACAGGAACATTCCAGACCAGGTTTATTACAGACTCCACACCCGAGGAGATTTTTGACGCGGCGTTTCCATCTGGCAGGGTGGCCAGCGGAATGTTGACAAACCCCTTCACGATGCTTATTCCCGTTAGCACATTGTTCATCTGCTGCCACCAGTTATCGGTTTTCGCATTGATAAGGGTTGCGATATTCGGGGAAACATACGCTACGTTCGCTATGGCATTCACGAGAGCCAAGGTTTTAGGGCGAGGAAGCGGATTATCAACCGTGGCTGTGCGTTGAATGGCTGTAACTACAATCAGTACGATGCTACCCACGAGCGCGAAAATTCCCGATACGAGTCCGAAGACTTTTAATTTCGCATCGACCAATACCAGGGAGTCATCTGCTACTGCTGCCAACATGGTTATGCTGGCGACATTAGCCATTGACTGTGATTTCAACATAACCTGAGTCGTCGCGGTAAAGAATTGGCTCCTGACTTGATCAAAGCTCGATGCAGCGAGCAGCCCATTGGTAAACGAATCATTTTTTGGAAATGGGGTTGCATCATGCGCAATCTTGTAGACGATGGTCGCCGGGATAGCGGCGATAAGGCAAATAAGATCCAGAAAAGAAAGGTCGTCACCTGTTAATTCTTTGTAAAGCCAGGAGATTACCGGTATGTCAATGGTGGCCGTCAGCAGATCCATAAAGCCCTCGGCTAACTGCACAAACACACTGATGACTGCATGCAATATATTTTCAGCGGTTTGCAACAAGGTATCCGCCACGATAGCGATAAATTTTTGGATGATCTGCGTCACCGAAAGGGAATCGAACTGGTCGATGATGTCGGCCTTTATCGCGTTATAAGCCGCGCTCAGGGTGGCTTCTTCGTTATCAAGCAAAGTCAGTAGGTCTTGGAAAATTCCCACGCCTATCGAAGGAGAGCTAAACGAAGAACTCGAACTTCCTGCGTTACCCTGATAATGGTGAATACCGAGCTGGGCCGGCGCGCTGTTCTGTCCGCTTAGAGGGGGATTGCTGCCACTTGTGCTGCTTGGCGTCTGGTTAAAGTTTGGAATATCCGCCCATTTATTGACATCATTTTGCAGGGCGGTAAAAACGGCGGTCACATCGGCGTCAAGTCCGCTTAAACTGTCGATACTGTGCTGAACCCACTGGGTGAACACATTTTTCATCACACGGTGTGTGATGAGTATGTCCTGAAAGCCGAACAAAAATTCGAGGAAAAGTATCAAATCCTCGATAGCGGTTTTGATCGCATTAAAGACCCAGACCGCAGCGGCCACAACTTTTTCCGCGACATTTAAAACCGCCGCATATACCTTCCCGTCAATAGTAGCTATAAAATGCCAAGTCTGCGTGGCTTCATCTTCTATGATTTGAATAACGGCTTCCACGCCGGATTCCAACCAGTGAAACAGATCCCCGGCATCAACCCATAGCGCATCAATTCCGCCAACATTCAAAGCTACGGGCCCAGTTAGGGAACCGCTTCCATGTGCAAGCAAAGTCAAATGACCGGAAGAACCGGATGGCGTGAGCGCGTTATAGGCATTGCCTAATTGCCCATTTGACGTAGCTACTGTTTGCAACTCCGCGTTCGATATAGAACTGCTGATCAAGGGACGGGTAGAGCCGTCCGCATTGGTGATGGTGGCGTTTTGTAGGCTGCTAACCGTATTTAGCTGCGCTATTTTTCCCATCGGCGTATTCATCGGATTCACCGTTGTGGTGTTGCCGCTGCTGTCCGAAACATTCAGCGTAGTTCCAGCAAGGCCGGTTATCCATTCCACCACAGTAATGCTGCCCAACACATCGGTGTTTATCTGGATTCCGGTGGAATCTATGACATAGTACAAGTGATTTATGTAAACGCCCGTTCTACTACTGGCGCTTATGGAGATAGACTCATTGGCAAGCGGCTGATTGTTCTCATCACTTACCTGAATCCTCGTCGTATACGAGCTATATTTTTGGGTATCGTTTGTATCCGGTGAAGGCAGCGTAATACATTGCGATGTCCAGATCGTGTTGCTGGTTGACTTTGTCAGCTTTTGCAATGTGCTCTCGGCCACCGCAAAGAAAGTATTGCCATCATCTACCCGATTAATATACGGAGAAAACAGGTCTACCCCGGTGAGTATCGGCAACGGGTAGCTCCATGCGGATGGCGAAGCGGTTTCCTGACCGACGGGACAGCTCGTATAGAAAATTTCGTCGTTTCCATTCAACCCCCAGACGATAGAGGCATTATTTGTCTGCGTGGCATACATTTTTCGTACGCCGTCAAACATCGTGTTTTGCGTCAGCAATACGCCGGTAGCGCCATCCGCCTGATTGCTGCTTGCAAAATAATAGAGCCCGCCACCGCTACAGGCATACAGATCCGTTGACATATCACTTTTGCGGCAAGAGGCGATACTGTCCGCAATCAAGTTGCCGGGAAGCTGTAGCCGCGCAACGGGTGCCGGTATCCTGGTGTTGAATACGTTGAAAAGCGGTTGAAAAGTAAACTGTGGATTACCGTCTACCTGGCCGCAAGTATACAGCCCATCTATTGTCGGCTGGTGCGGACTGTTAAGCAGATATTGGCGTCCCAAACAACTGGTATAGCTGTTCGCTTCCAAGTCTATCGCCACATCGTGCGGTTGCCAGACAGGCGTGCCCTGTGGGTTGATATAGTACCGGGAGATCAATTTTTCCGGGCTCGTCGGATCCCTTAAAATGTCAACCACAATATACTGCGTATTGTTGGCGGTTTCGCTCAGAAACACGCCAACTATGGTTATATTTTTTGTCGGGTTGTCGAACGGATATTGTATCCAGCAGGGCGTATTGACCCAACTGGTATCTACATTGGAATTGCCCAAGCACAGGAATAAATGATCGTTTGTGCCGTCATTTACCACCATTGCAAGCCCAATTGTCCCGTCAACCACATTTTGTCCCGCATCAAAGTTTTTGCAGGTCAACCCCGTTTGCCCCGGAAAGCTCTTTGCTATCTGATCCGAGCTAATATCCGTTTTTTCCCAACCCGTAGCGTGTCCTACGGATTCTTCCGTAACGTAAAAAACATTATCGGTGCCGATAGAGAATAAGAGCGAATTACCTGCGTTTGTTTGCAGGGCTTCAAACTTGTTCTCCGGCGACATCAATAGTGTTTGCTTATAATTTTTCATCAACTCGGTGGAAATGCTTATTTTTGGCGTACTCATGATTATTTCCTGGTTAGATTTTTTGTTTATTGATTGGGCTGCACATAAGAAATATGCGAAACCAAGTCCTGAGAATCAGAAAAACTGACATCCTTGAAGGTAAAGGTTTTGCCACCGGGGAATATGAATTGTTGAGCCACGTTTAGCGGCATGCTCTGGAAGCTGGTTTCATCAAAACCGCTTGCCCAACTGGCCACATCGTTAACCAGCTCGTTCAAGCCCGTAAATTGTTTGATAAACCAGTTCGTGCTGGGTGTCGGCTCCGAATTATCGACCGGTACGGAAACAAGGCCGGCGGTCAAGCCCCCTTTTCCGTCCATCGCTAAGGTATAGGTATCTGTAATTGTCTTGTTTATTGCGTTCCAGCCTTCCCCGGATTGGTAGCGCTGCACATGGGCATAGACCAATAATTGCTGACTTACAACAATGGTAGCGCCGGTAAATGTCACAGATGCGGTATACGTGGTTGACAGCTTCATCTCCCCCATATCGCCACCTGCACCCGCATCGTCCTCAGCGGTGGAACTGTATGAATAATTCAATACTGTCGCCCCGGTTGCCGGTGTTGTGATTGTCGGGGTTTGGTTCGCCGTCATTGACCAGTAATAGTGAATATTTTGGTCAAAGAAGCCGGAAATCGAGACCCGAACCCATGCCGCAAAACAATTCTGAGAAACATAGCTTGTCAATTGGTCTTCAAAATACTTGGCAAAGGTGTTTCTGTTTATCGAGATGACGCCGTCAAAACTCGACTCCTCGGATTGCTCGACCCAGTTCCAGGTAAAAGGCACCGCCGGGAGTAGGTTGTTGCCGTTTGTCTCGCACAGGTAACAAAGCGTATTCAGATCGTTGGTCGATGCGCCTGCCGGAGTATACGGGCTGACTTCCAGCTCCATTTTCGTGAGCTTTAACGTGGATGGGTCATTATCAGGCGTGTTCTGCACAATCGAATAATTCAGGATTGGCTGCTTATTCGTCTGCATCGCCTTGAAATAAGCACCTAAAAAGACTGTGGTTAATAGTGTGTATGCGGGGGTGCCCGAAGCTATTCCGCTTATAGTCGGCGTGGATTCGAGAGCCGCATTGTCCAAGTCGAAGAATAACTGCTGAACACTGAAGGCATCAGGCCCTAAATTGTTTAATTGGGCCTGAACGGCAGGAGGCAGGTTCGAGTTGTCGAAAATTTGCTTTAACGCGACGATCGAAGTAAAAATCCATGGGGTATTGGTCGGCTGCGAGGCGCTAAAAAAACTGGTGAAGCCGTGTCTGTCGAAGTGACAGGTAACTACGGTAAATTGGGCACAGATCAGGTTAAAAGTTACCGAGCTAGCCGCTTGGAGCGTTATGATGTCCGGGATGTCTTGTGGCGCTATGCCCGAGGGAATCCCGATGGCGGCTTCAAAGGCGAAATAGAAATTGCTGTTGTTGATATTTGTTATAGCGGGCGTCATCGGGTCGCCCTTATTCCAACTCGGAACCGTTAGAGGATCGGTGCCATTGGTTTGTTTCAGGAGATCGTCACGAGAAACAGCGACCGGGTCTCCCGTGGCATCTTGATTCCAATACATTTTCACAACCGGGAAAGTCGAATTATACAAATACTCCTTCATCGTCCCGTTGATAGATTCCTGTGTTGTTGCTACAACAAAATCGTACCCGTATTTGGCGTTTGATAGTTCTGATTTATTTGCGCTCATAAATTTACCTTCTCCGTTGGAATTTCAGCTTGTTAAAAAATGGATTAACCTAATTTCCTCAGTTGGAATTTAGGACAGAAATGGCCGTAATCTAATACTATCAATGATTCCAGGCCTAAAATGTTAACTGCTCCTCAGTTAAAGAACTGAAGTTTCACCGTTTTAAGATTACAAAAGTGCGCAGTGCTTATGGAGGGAAGATAATTTTGATAGGGTTTGCGCTATTTATAGCAAACCCCCATTAAATTACGCGGATTCAATTTCGAAGTGCAACGCCTAACGGTGATTTGGTGTAGCGAACCGTCTCTCCGAAGAATACCTCAAACGGGGTTCTGAATCCAAGCACTTTGCGTGGTCGATGGTTGAGTCTATCCACCGCCCATTGCACTTGTTCTTGGGTAACCTCAACCAATTCCATCCCCTTGGGGAAATACTGTCGCAATAGCCCATTGCTGTTCTCATTCAAGCCACGCTCCCATGAATGGTAGGGGTGGGCGAAATATACATCCGCATCGAGTTCCGCCGCGATGGTTTCATGCTCCGCAAACTCTTTCCCGTTGTCGAATGTCATGGTGTAGCACTTGCCTCTATGGGGGCGCAGTAGCCGCGTTACTGCCGCCGTCACACCCGATGCATGTTTGTCGGGCACTTGGGCTGCCAGAATGTAGCGCGACTTCCTCTCGGCCAATGTGACCAATGCGCCTCGGTGATTCTTGCCGATCACGGTGTCGCCCTCCCAGTCGCCTATGCGACTCTTCTGTTCCACGATCACCGGACGTTCGTCAATGCCGACCCGGTTCTTGATTGTGCCTCGGCGCTCTTGACCACTCGCGTAACGTTTCCTGCGCGGCTTCTGGCAGCGCAAGTGCCGACACAGGTCGCCACCACGGCGCTTATCTGCATAAATGTGCAAGTAGATCGATTCATGACTGATCTGCAGTCCGCCTTCCAGAGCAAGCCGCTGAGACGCTTGTTCCGGACTCATGTCCTGTCGAATCAATCGCTCGATTTCCGTCCACTCCAGCAATGAGTGACGCTGTGCATTGGCGCAATTCTTTTGACGCTCGTCCCGTAATTCCTGCGCCTGCTTGGGATGCCAACCACGTCGACCCTTGTTCCGTCTGAATTCCCGAGAAATCGTCGATTTGTGTACGACCAATTCATCCGCAATTTGCGATTGGTTCAAACCTGCCTTCTTCAAGCCAGAAATCTGGTATCGTTGCTCTCTGGTGAGCTGCTTGTAGTGCTTCATCTGTGCTCCTTTTACTTGGTCGTTTAAGTAGCTCCGATACTACCGCAGCTTGCCTATAAACTTCCTTACAAAAGTTGCACTTCAAAGTTGAATCCGCCTTATCTTTAAACGCAATTATTCACTTGATGGAAAAATATACAATTTTTCAATGAAATATGGCATGCGTCCGATATTACCACAAAATCAAAAGCGTGCGGAAACGGGGACAGGTCGCGAATTGAGAATATAGCCGATGAAATAAGCATGATTTTTTGTTTTGTGACTTTGCGGTGTGTGCGTTGAGGGTATTGGATTCGTGATTCGGTACTAGATCCCAGCGATGCAATGGCGCGCTAAAACTCAGACTCTAAAGTTTGCATTTTTTAGATATTTTTCCTTGCATCGGCCGCCTCGAATGCGCCTGCTCATGGAGATACTTGGTGTTCTTATTTTAAGAATTTTTCCTTTATTATCTGCGCAACTTTTAATCCTGCAAACAATGCAATTACAGAATAAAAAACAACTTCTATCATATTAGCCATTATCTAGATATCTCATGTCAATTTATATAGGCTTCATTTTATACTAAAGAACATTCTTTGAAAAAAATCTGCTTCGAAAAAGCATGAGGGCTGGTCGCGGATTGAGAATATAGCTGATGGATTAAGTATAATTTTTGTTTTGTGACTTTGTGGTATACGCGTTGCCGGTATTGGATTCGTGATTCGGTTCCCGAACCTAATGTCTAACGGTACGAAAAAAGAATATTACCATCGATTTTCATGTCTGCTAAATTGCGAAGCAACTCATCTGTAATCGATTCACCCGATGGCGTGCCATCGTCTTTAGAGCCTATAAATAAAATACCCGGTTGATTGTGATTGGGCAAATCGTTCGCGAAAGCGCGTATTGCCTGTCGCGTTCTTTTGGGGACATCCCCTTAAAAGATTGTTTTTCTCCGACAAGATCAGACTCAATATGATTGAGTAGTGCTTCAAGCTCTTGATCGGCAAATTGCTTCATTATGTTTTTTCTATTCCAGATCTGAACGAACATCTAGCAAAGTCATCAAAAAAGTGATGGATTAGAAAAACCTGGATCAATTGTTGATTCTGAACAACTTGAGCATATTTCTCATTAAGTAATTAATAGTTATGAATTTATCGTACTAAAAACTACATGAAAAATGTTTCCAGAAGAAAATTGATTCAATTAAGCCTTTTAGGCAGCGTGATCAGTGTACTTGGCAGCCGTAGCTTTGCTAAAGCATTAGCGCTGATACCTACGCCGGATGAGACAGAAGGGCCGTTCTATCCGGTAAAAGATCAAAATGATAAAGATGCCGATTTAACTCAAATTGAGGGTCATAAGGGTGTTGCGCAGGGCCAATACATTATCGTCAGTGGCCAAGTTACGGATGTTACCGGACGCCCGGTTGAAAATGTAACGCTGGATATCTGGCAGGCCGATGCCAACGGCCGTTACCATCATCCGCGTGATCCCAACAAAGCTCATCTGGATGAAAACTTCCAGGGATGGGCGCTCATTCAAACTGATGACAATGGTGTCTTCCGCTTTAAAACCGTGATGCCCGGCGCTTATCCAGCCAGCGGAACTTGGATTAGGCCGCCGCATATCCATTTGAAAATCTCAAAACAGGGTTATCGCGCACTGACGACACAAATGTATTTTCCCGGTGAGAAACTTAACAAAACCGATTTATTGCTGAACGCGAAATCCGCAACGGAGAAATCCGCGATGATTGCCAAGAATATCAGCCAGCAAGGAAATTTGCCCATTTACGAGTACAATATCGTTCTCGATTTACTTCGCAACTAAATTATGACAACCAAACACAGTGCATTGCTTATTCTGGGTTCCGGCCCTGCTGGCTATACCGCTGCGGTCTATGCCGCGCGCGCCAATCTGAATCCGGTCGTGATCACCGGGCTGGCTCAAGGCGGGCAATTGATGACAACGACCGATGTGGACAACTGGCCGGCGGATGCGATGGGCGTGCAAGGTCCGGAATTAATGGAGCGGTTTCAGAAACATGCCGAGCGTTTTCAGACCGAAATCATTTTTGATCATATTCATACTGCAAAACTGACTGAAAAACCGGTTACGTTAATCGGTGATCAAGGCACCTATACCTGTGATGCGCTCATCATCGCCACCGGCGCCTCAGCTCAGTATCTGGGTTTACCTTCAGAAGAAGCATTTATGGGACGGGGCGTATCCGGTTGCGCAACCTGTGATGGCTTCTTTTATAAAGGACAGGATGTCGCCGTGATTGGCGGCGGCAATACCGCAGTGGAAGAAGCGCTCTATCTGGCCAATATCGCACGCAGTGTGACGGTAGTTCACCGGCGTGAACAGTTCCGGTCGGAAAAAATTCTGATTGATAAATTGATGGAAAAAACCCGCACCGGCAATATTAAATTGGCGTTGAATCACGTGCTGGATGAAGTGCTGGGCGATCAATCCGGCGTTACCGGCATGCGCATTAAAAGCACGAAGGATGATTCCACGCAAACGATCGATTTGCAGGGTGTTTTCATCGCTATCGGTCATAAACCCAATACCGATATTTTTACCGGACAATTGCAAATGGAAAATGGCTATATTGTTACGCATAGCGGCGGTCAGGGTAATGCGACGGCGACCAGCATCCCTGGCGTATTTGCCGCGGGCGATGTGCAGGATCACATCTATCGTCAGGCTGTAACCAGCGCTGCCAGTGGTTGTATGGCGGCATTGGATGCAGAGAAATATCTCGACAATCTGAAGTAAATCATAAATCGGAGACCAAGCCACAGCGAGTCAACGATGTAATTGAATGGCTAAAAAAGATTCTGCCAAGGATGAAGACGAAATGGCGTTATTTCACGCAGCAATGCGGGATGTTGCGCCATTACCTGCCACAGACAAGCTCGCCCCTAGCAGTTCAAAAATCCCTCCGATTCCCCGGAAAGAAAAGTACCCTGAACAAGCTGTCACTGAAGATACCCTTTCAGATCATATCGCCATGGAAATTGAAGCGGGAGATGAATGGTCGTATCTGCGGCCGGGCATGTCACATCAGACACTGCGGCGTTTACGGCGTGGCTACTGGGGAATCCAGGATAATCTGGATTTACACGGTTTCACACGTGACGAAGCAAGACAGGAGTTAAGCGCTTTTCTGAGTATGTGTGCGCAAAGAAAATATCGCTGCGTCCGTGTCATTCATGGCAAAGGATTGAGTTCAAAAAACCGCGAGCCGGTTTTGAAAATCCGAATTGGGAATTGGTTGATGCAGCGTGCTGATGTTCTGGCTTTTTGCCAAGCCAAACCAGAAGACGGCGGTGGCGGCGCTATTCTGATTCTGCTCAAAGTCAGTGCATAAATTTGAGGAATAGTCCGTGTTTATAACGAAGGATTGGATTCTTTCGGAAAAGACTTTTCATATTGGCTCTGGCATTCAATGCAACGCTGCGCGGATGGATACGCCAGCAACCGCTCAAACCCGATTGCATCGCCGCAATCAATACAATCACCGAACTCCAGCTCACTCAAGTACTTGAGGGACATATCCAATTCGCGCATTTCGTTAATCTGCCGGTCAACCAGCGCCGTATCGACGTCATCGGGAATATTGTTTAAATACTCCATCAGATCAAAATCACGAATATCTTTGGTGTGCGCCAACTCGTTGCGAATATCTTCCTGCAAATCCAAATAGCGTTTGTGTAATGCAGATTTAAGTTGTGTCAATTGATCTTCAGTAAAATTTGCCATCCTGTACCCTCTTCAGTGAAATCTCATGCATATTGTATGAAATGGAAAATCAATCTTTGATGGAAGTCAACAGAACATCAATCCATTGAAATCCTGTTATCGGTTATACCGCTTGCAATTGCTTTAAATCTTTGATCACTTCTGCAGAATTTCGTGCCGCGCTTGCCGACAGATAAACGCGCGCAATCTTCCCTTGCGGATCGATCAGGAATGTATTGCGTCTGGCAAATTTAACAACGCCCAGGTGAATCAGGGAATGGTAGCGTGCTGTAGTTTCTGCTGCGGTATCTGCCAGAAGCGGGAATTGCAGATGATATTTTTTAGCAAAATCAGCGTGACTGTTCGTATTATCCACACTGACGCCAATCACCTCCGCACCTAAATCCGTCAGTTCCTGAAGGCCGTCACGAAAGGTACAAGCTTGTTTGGTGCATCCGGGCGTATCGTCTTTCGGATAAAAATACAACGCCAGCCATTTTCCGTGAAAATCAGCCAACGTATGCATTTTTCCATGCTGGTCCGTCAATTTAAAATCAGGCGCAGATTGCCCCACTTCGAGTGATTTTTTATTCGTGGAAAAAAACCAGAACATGAACCCCAATGCAAACACCGACAAGATAATAGTTAACCATTCCATGATACTTATTCGTCCTTATTCGTTATAGTGATGCCGCACCGGCCAAGCCCATAGCCGTAATAATACGATTGCCAGCAGCGCTAACAGGCTGGCAAACAAAAATGCCGCTGACCAGATGATACCAGCCAAAGGCCGTGCCACGCTCATCGGGTGATGCATAATCACTGATCAAGGCTCGCTCCGCGCCTTCGCTCAATCCTATCAACAGGCCATAGAAAATACTCACCATCCACAACCCGCTGCTGGTAGTTACCTGGCCTAATGCCAGAAACGATACCGCAAGCGCTGACCAGCCAATCAGAATCAAAACACCGCGTCCGAAATGATCCGCCAATTGCCCGCCTTGCGTGGAAGTGATGGCCTTGGCAAGATTCAGCGCCGCCCATAACAACAGTAATTCAACCACGCCAATACCTAATTCATGACCGAATAACAAAATAAAAGTTTCAGAAGCGCGCGCAAACGTGAACAGCATCAATACCCATAAATAACGCTGCATTGGCGCAGACAAAGCAGACCAGCGCAGCGGTGAAAGGGTTCGCGACAATTCTGTTTGCTGAATTGGATCGCTTTTCTCATCTTTCACACCTACGCCCAACAACGCAACCGCGACAAAACCCGGAGCCGCCGACCACAGAATCACTTCGCTTAAACTTAAATCCGACCACGCCAGTATAGCCGCCGCTGTCAATGCACCAGCAACCGCACCAGCATTATCCAGCGCGCGATGGAAACCAAACGCATAGCCACGGATATGCGGTGGTGTCGCATCGGCCACCATTGCATCGCGCGGTGCGCTACGGTAACCCCTTACCGATACGATCAACACTGCGCAGCAGCAATACGGTGACCCAGGAGCCAGCCAACCCAAGCAACGGACGCGCCAGATTGGAAAGCATATAACCCGACAGCGCCAGCCCTTTACGCCGCCCGCTCATCACATCGGAATGCCGCCCCGCCCACAATTTCAGAAAACAGGCCAGCGCATCCGCAACTCCTTCAATCAATCCCAGCGCAATGGGGCCTGCAGACAGCACAGTCGCTAACAAGATCGGGATCAGCGGCACAACAATATCCGAAGCAAAATCATTGAAAAAACTGACCAATCCGAGAACAATCACTGTTCTAGGTAGTTGTCTTGAAACGACTGGTTGCGCAGGATTCGTCTGATCAGGCTTATTCATCGTGTGATATTAGCGTAAAATACCAAGTTCGCCCTGGTAGCTCAGTGGATAGAGCAACCCCCTCCTAAGGGGTAGGTCGGACGTTCGATTCGTCTTCAGGGCGCCA
>NZ_JAKFWH010000007.1 GCF_021731985.1 Nitrosomonas sp. | reverse complement strand
AAGGCAATCGCTATATCAATAGTATTGCTGGCGCAGTTATCCCAGTCTTTACCAAGCTATAAGCTAAGTCAAGCATCAACACCGGTACACCACTGTCGAAAGACAGCCGGTGTACCGGTTTTTTATTCTCAAATTCACACAAGCCCATAATCATAAATATGAAGTAGGCACTCATGGTTATGCTCACGTTAAGCCAAAGCGAATCTTCTCTACTCATTGTGAAATGGAAAACCAAACGCTGAAGTATTTTTTACCAGCTTAATAATTTTGTGTATTTGCTATCGTTTTGACCGCATAGGAAATCTTTGGTACATTTTAATAGCCATTTCTGATTATCACACAGTGTTGAATAATAATAGGGGAGAATAATGCAACACAATCTGGGGTTTTTACGATTAGTGGAACAAGCAAAACAACGCGTAAAGGAATGCTCCGTGGCGGATATGCAGGCTCGATTGACGCGGGGAGAACAATTTCATTTTATCGATGTTCGCGAAGATCATGAATTCTGGATTGATCATGCGACTGGTGCTCGTCATCTTGGAAAAGGTATCATCGAACGCGACATTGAAAACGTGATACCTGATAAGCAAGCCGCCATTGTGCTGTATTGTGGCGGTGGATACCGTTCGGTTCTGGTGGCGGATGCATTGCAACAAATGGGTTATACCAATGTGGTATCGGTGGATGGGGGCATTAAAGCTTTACGTGATGCTGGTTTTCCGTTTGAAAAAGATAAGTCAATCTAGAAACGATACAACAATTTTGAATCTAGCACAGTCAATTTATGTAAAATCTCAATGTCCTTTTTCACCAGGAATCAGTGAATCTGATTTCTCTGATTTGTTAGGAAGTTTATTGCCTGTTTCTTGGTTGATAACGGAGTGGGCCGAAATATCATCCCGGTTATCGAACACCATATGCGCCCTTTCAAGGGGGAGTGTTTCGCCGCGAAAGAATTTGGGTTCACGCATGTTCCAAAGTATCATCAGCGGGACACCGAGAAATAGCGCGACAACTCCGATCAAGAACACAGTACCTACGCCAGCAATCGATCCGCTGGATCCATAATTGGGATCCATCATGTTCCACGCCTGAAGAATACCCACCGCAATCAAAATCACAGCAGCAATTGCGGGCAAGATCACTTGCGACAGTGCTGTGTGCCAATGATTAAATGCGGTACGATGAAAATAGAACACACAGGATAGCGACGCCACAGTGTAGTAGGTGCAGATTGCAATGCTGACACTGTGGATCGAATCTTTAACAATTGATTCGCTGACCATACTTAGGGTTGTGTAGATTACCAGCGTCATTAAACCGATTGCCCAGGTTGCAAATTTTGGTGTTTGTGTTGCTTCACTGACTGAAGAAAATCTGCGTGGGATGGCCCGGTATGTCGCCATTGCCAGCGCAGCACGCGCTGCCGGCATGATCGTAGACATCGTCGACGAGAAAGCCGAGACACCGATGATTAAAGCAGCAATCAATGCGCCTTTGGCACCGATTATGTCGGTTGTCAGAACGGTTATGATGGAATCGATATTATCCTTGAATGTCAGACTTGATTTGTCCTGCGGATCAATACCAGCGTACGTTAACGCCGCTGTAGAGAAAACTACATAGGTGATTACAGTAATTGTTATTGCGATAAGGCCACTTCGCCCTGCTTGCCCTGGACTACCATCCGTTTCCTCAGACATTGCCAGTGACGCATCAAACCCCCAGAAAATGAATAGTGCTACAAGAAATCCATTCAGAAATGCGTTGAAAGAAGAAATCGCAAACGGGTTGAGCCACTCCAGTGAAAATGGCTCGGCAGTACTCACAGCTTCTCCCTGCATGACGCGCATCAACAGAATGGCTGCGAGTACGGTGAGGCCGCCGTATTGTGCGATCGTTAGGACCATGGTGGTGCGCGAAGATTCCTCAGCACCGAGTGCCGTTAGATACGTCGTACTGAAGATGAACAGAATAGCTACGCCAAAGTGGAACCACAAGGGCGTTTCGTCTAAATTAAAAACGATGGCCGTCGTGTTGACGATAATTTGAGTGGCTGCGACTCCCGCCAGCACGCTTGCTAACAAAAGCGCCCAGCCGCCGAACCAGCCGAATCGTGGCCCAATGGCCTTGGCGCCCCATGTGAAAACCGTACCGGAATCTGGAGCCGAAGTTGTCAGGTGTTTGTAGGACAATGCCACAAAGAACATCGGGATCACAGACAGAATGAACACGATCGGCAACTGATAGCCGCTTTCGGAAGCACCGTAACCCAATGCGCCGGTTAACGAGTATGCCGGAGCGGTCGCTGCCAGGCCAATTGTGATGGCGGCCGACTTGGATACCGACCCTTTTTTTAATCCTTTGGCTCTCAGGCCGTGCATCACGGATTCTTCGTGCATCTGATACCTCGTGGTTTTCTGGGAAATTGGAAAGCAGAATTCCTTGTGAACGCTGGAAAGTAACAAAGATTCGCAGCGAAGTCAAAAACGAAGCAAGGTGATCAATACATATAACCTAATCGATTGGATAGTTTGATATATTGGACAGTCGTAGGTGAGAAATATCCAGAATTCAAGGAGGATGATACAATTTTGCATAAGAATGTTTCTATTTCAACATGTTTCACCACACCCTTATAGACTATCGGTATTTGTGGATTTTGATCGTGAGTAAAGAATCGTTATGTCGGATGTGTTTTTCTTCCATAATCCTGCTGACAAGCTCGCTGCCGAAGAAATTGCTTGCTGTTTACGTAAGGTCGTGTGGATAAATGGAATCTGATTCATTGGCAATCCGTGGCAGAATGCGGAAATGCGGGGGCGGTTGATCGCCGGATCAGCGAGGGAGTTTTTGCGTCATTCCGGTGCCGTCACCGGGTTCGGAAAGGGACAAGCGAGTTAAATCGTCTGCATTCCTGAGTCAAACTACTTGGGTGGGATTTCGCGATATGCTAGACGGTAAAGTTGTTTTTCATCAACTATGGGCAGGTTTCGAAGTATCGAGTCGGATATAGATGCACTTCATATAGGAGTCGCTAAATAACCGACGGCATGTCAAACATGGTAAGAAATTTATACTGTTTATTCTCAAAGATTCCTCACTATGTTTGGCATGATAAGTGTTCACTATTCAGAGATTTATATAGATCTCAACTCACATGAATGTCCCTATCAGGGTTTACGGGTGTTCGATGTTGAAAAAGCACCGCTATTTTCGGTCGAAGCGCATTATCCGGATGGTTACAGAAAGTCATCGTTCAAAAGTTGAGTACTATTCGCATCTCCAATTCAAAAAGCCTGCCTTAACTCGGCTTCATTTCAATCAGAAAATATTGGTGTATATCAAACTCAGTTGCTTTAAACTATAAGGCGACTCGTTCTTTCGCCAGTCAATTGTGGCAGGCCGAATGCATTAATTGAGATTAGAAGCAGCTTATTATGACAAATATACACGATCAAATTTTGCCCGCAGGGACGCAAATCGGTGTCTACGAAATTAAGGGTACCGTAAAAGTTAGTCCGTTCGATATTACTTATCGTGCCTGGAATCACCATCTCAAGGAGCCGGTGAGAATACAAGAATATTTTCCGCACGATTTCGCTGTTCGCGCAAGCGATGGGCTGCGTGTTGAGCCCAAATCTCCCGAAGACAAAGAAAATTTTAACTATGGGTTAAAGGCATTTTTGGATCAAGCTGAGATGCTGACATTAATCGAGCATCCCAATCTTGTCGTGGCGGAGAACAGCTTGCCATTCAATGGCACGGTTTATCTGATCATGAGCGCCCGGGATGGCATGTTACTGTCCAAATTAATTCAATCTGGGACAGCATTTGCTGAAACGGAATTAAAATTCATTCTGGTATCAATCCTGAATGCATTGCAGAAAATCCATGCGCATAAAATGGTGCATGGCGGCATTCAACCGGCAGCGATTTTTTTGGGTAAGGATGGAGAGCCGTTGTTGACCGATTTCGCTGCTGCTCGATTGGCTATCGCCGCACGCACGGTTCAGTTTGCGGATGAATTAGCTGCCGGTTACGCGTCGGCGGAACAATATGAACCTATAAATGTATCCGGACCCGCGACTGATTTCTATGCACTGGGCGCGACGATGTCTGCTTGTATCACGCATCACCAACCCATTGCCGCACAGAGCCGGGTTACGGCCTTAAGCCAAGGCGAACCCGATCCGATGGACTCACTTTCTGCGGCTGCGAGCGCTACGTATAGCGTGGAATTGTTGCAAGCGATTGATTGGATGTTACAACCTGAATACAATCGTCGGCCGCAATCGGCAGGCGATATTTTAACGCTACTAAAATCAGAACAAACCAGCGGCCCGTCGGAGTCTTCACCTGCCAAGCAAGCGGCTACAGCGGTTATCAATAGCAATCCGATTATTAAGAATGCCCTATGGATTGGTGTCATGACCGGGATCGTTGCACTGGTGACGTTTGGATTATGGTTTGATAAAAAACCGGCAGGAATAGTGGATGACAAGCAAAGTACAGTGGCTACTCAGCCTTTATTCCAACGCAATCCTGGTAAAATCACTGTTACACCAGAGATTAAAGAAGATCAATCCACTACGCCTTTGATTGTCGCACAATCAAATCCAGAGTCGGACTCAAACAAAATTTCCGAACCCGCAAAACCACCCGAGTTGGCAGACGAAGCAAAGCCACTGGAAACCAAAATCGATGAGATTTTAATCAGAAAATACCTGATTGCTGCTGAGAAAGCTTATAAAGCAGGGTATTTCACCACCCCATCGAGAGATAATGCCTATAAATATTATCAGATGGTTTTGGCCACTGAGCCCAACAATGCGGAAGCGCGTGCCGGGTTGCAGAAAATTGTAGGGCGGTATGTTCAGTTTATTGAGAAAGCGAAAATTGAAGGCAAACTCAATATGGTTAGACTCTATTTGCAGAGAGCAGAATTGGTTTTGCCGGATGATCCTAAATTACAAAATATTCGAAAGGAGTTAGCTGCTCAATAAATAAGCTTGTGCCGATCAGGCTTGATTGTTGCTAATTTTTTGAATATTCGATGCAGCATTGCATCAAACAAACGCAACGCCCGTCTGCACAAGTCCCGTTAAATGGATATTTTCAGCATTCACACTACTGTCTGCGGCCAACACAGCCAAGCCACCAGTTGATATTTCACCGGTATCAAGCATCTTGACGTAAGGTGATTTTTGAGTTTCTGAGGGCGCGGCTCCAAATAGGTTTTGCCATAACAGAGTTACGATTTCATCATGGCTGGTAAGCTCTGCCGCATGGATTGCAAACTCCCCCAGTTGTTCATAGCTCAAGCCTTTGTCCGATTCAGTCAAGCCAATGCCGACATAGTCCTGGTTGGCGGCGGCAGCTGCACCGAAGACAGCGCCAAGTAATTTGGCTACTTCACCGGCGTAACCATCCAGATCGAGTGCCAGTTTGGTGTCACTAAATTCCAGGCGTTCAATGTGCGTCAGTGTGTCCTGGTTGCCGGGGTTGGCGTTGGCAGTGACGGTGTAGCCGCTGGGAGTTTTGCTCAGGGTATAGTTATCACGCGGTGCTTGCACCAATACAGTGTCAATTCCGGAATCGCCATCCAGGATATTGCTGCTGTCATTTCCGATTAGCACATCGTCGCCTTGACCGGCGATGGCATTCTCAATTATCACACTGTCAGCAATCCATACATTCGGAATGGGTAGGCCGACATTCACACCGTTGGATTGAACATAGATCGGTTCACCGATAAACGATGCACTGGTTGGATTCAAATCAATGCGACTGGAAATCGTGCCTGTATACTGAATGGTGTCAGAAGCACCACTGGCGTCCCAAATGGCTTCGTTATAGGTGTTTGCGTCGTTATATGTATATGTGTCATTACCGGCATGGTAATGCGTATTGGCACCGTACAAATATTGCATGGCGGCTATGTCCAGCACCATCGGTGTAGTGGGGTGGAAGGAAAATTCATTGCCTTCTTCTCCTTGCAAATTTGAATAGGTATAGCTCATGATGGTGTGCATGATGCTATCCAGAGCGGGCGGAAGCGTCTCTTCCGTTGGGTCATCAGGGTTTGCAAAGGGGTGTTTAAAGCCCAGAGCGTGGCCGATTTCATGTAAGAGTGTTTCAAAGGAGATGGTGCCTGGAGTCCAGTTCTCAAAATTGAGAAGGCTTTGGGTGTTCATCCAGATATCACCTGATTTGGGACTGTTGCTGGGTAAATAAGACCAGGCCAACGTCGACTCATCCGGATCTTCCGTATAGGCTGTGCGTATATCACCCACATCGCTGGGGGTTTCCGCTACTTTGATGAAGTTTAAATTGGCAACGTTAGCCCATTGTTGTAGGGCATTCTCAAAGTAGCCCTGGTCTGCGTTGTTCAGTGGTTTAGCAGTGCTATTCCAAGGTTCACCATCGCCGAACTGAGAACCATAACCCGAACCGGATAGCGTGGACCAGAACAGGGGATTGTTACTGGTTGGAAAGCTGTAGGAGATGGTCGAGTTCGTCCAGCGTGTGCCACTCAATAAAGAATCAATCTGATTGTCATTGGCCGGATCAGTGAAAATAACACTACTAGAGGTAAAAGGAGTTGCCATGATAAGAGTCCTAATAATCGTGAAATTAAGTAATTGGAATGCGGAGCCAGCGGCAATTTAAATGTGTGTTATTAAAACCATGCTTATCCGTTATCTAGACCACCACATCCATCGCGTTTCTGAGCTATAAAGTGGGACGTCACCGTCAATGGTAGGAATTATGATTGTTTTGGTCGCTCGTAAACATAATTAGTCTCTATTGTGGGATGATTTCTCATCTATGGGCGCTAACCGGATAGGCGCGATTAAAACTGCACAATATATCTTCATTAATTTCACAAATAATCTATATGTCCAAGAACAATAAGTATTGTGATAAATAGTACCAAGGTCTGGCAAATTAATAGCTTAAATTCTAGCCGCTTATTGGGCAGTTCGCTAAATCTTTTTTTGTACTTCTTTTCTTTCCAGGAAATTAGCTTGTTTGATGGTTTCTTCATATAAAGAGAGATGCTGGTCGTAATCAGAAGCGACATGTCTTTGTTAATCGTTTTTCTAACTACTAGTAGTCAGTCAGTTTGAAAAACGAGGATGCAAACGTGTCAGTTTGCGACGAGCATCCTGAGAAGTGAAGCGCCAATTGACGGGAGCAGCTTTGGCATTGCGGGCATTGATATTTGCCTCTACTTCACGGCGTAGATGATCTTTATCTGGAATGCGTTGTGTCAGGCACATGTTGGACAACACAGCCAGCTCGATTTCGGCAATGTTCAACCAATTGCCGTGCTTGGGGGTGTAATGAAATTCCAGTCTTCGCGCTAAATCGTGCGCCTGTTCGGCTGGAAAGGCCTCGTAGAGGGGCCGATTTTGTGGGTGTTAAGGTTATCCAAAACCACTCGAATAACGCTGGCCTGCGGATAAATATCGGCAATGAGTTGCTTGGGACTTTCATCGAAACAGACGACCGGACGCATCGGATCATAGAGTTCTTCATACAGGTCGAGAACATCTTCCATCGCCGCCACAAAGTCGGAACTGACCTCTGGAATGCACCATTCCTGTTTTTGCCAAGTGTCAGCGTGTTTTTTTAAAAGCTGGCGAATGGTTTCGTAACTGCAGGAATCCGCGTAATTTAATTCCACTACTTTGTCCGCCAGCAGGCGCAGTGTCCAGTGGTTATGGCCATCGGGCGCATCGCTGCAGGCCACCGCAATGAGATGGATTGCCTGTTTATCGCTAAGTTTTGGCGCCTTTCCGGGACGCGGACGATCTTTCAAGGCCGCTTCCGGCCCTTCTTCCACGCAGAGTTCTTGCCTTTTTGCACTACGGCTTGCAAGATTTGTCTTTCATCATCACTCAGATTAACTTTGTATTTAATGGCAGGCATGGTAGGTTTCTCTCACAACAAAAACATCTTAATAACATACTTTAAGATTATCTGACATCATTTTGTTTTTTAATGACTGACTACTAGTTTACTGTTTCTTCTAGGCGATTAGCCCATCCTATTGCTTGTATTTCTATGTTTGATAACTCATTCAAACTCAGAAAATCCAGCTCGGATAATATGGAATGAACCGAGGTGATCTCGCCTTTTTCTTTGGCTTCAATTAATTTTAAAGCTTGACCCAAACGTCCACGGCGAGTCATTAGCGCCTGGCTTATGTCGTCGGAGACTCCCAGTTTCTCGACTATTTGCTGCATTTCAATACCCAGCAATTCGTCCAGTAACGATAAAATTCCAACTATAAATGCTCTTTCTTGGTGATTCTTGTCATGCGGACGCTCAATGGTCGCGATTAATTCCATCAATTTGCCCCGTGCTACAGCAGTTTGTGTCAAAGCATCGGATATGCTGTCTTCCGATTGATTGGAAGTATAAAGCAGAAGTTGTATCCATCTTTGTAGTTGCTTGCGTCCCATTAACTTGATGGCGTGTTTGATGGAATTTATTTTCTGGGGTAAACCGTCCGAACCCGAGTTCACCATGCGCAGCAAGTTGTAACTTAAGCCGGGTTGACGTTTAAATTCGTTTTCGATTTCACCGATGCTGCTATCACTATCATTGTCACTTGTGTCATCGTGATTGCGCATAACCAATGCCAGTAGCTTCAATAATGATACCTTCCCAGGATCAGCACGCTTTACTGACATGACTTCAGGTTTTGCAAAATAATAACCTTGAAACATTTGAAAGCCCAGCAACCTGCAATGTGCTTCTTGTTCGCGATTTTCAACTTTTAGGGCTAAAAGCAGGACTGGCCATCGATTGAGTTCACTGACCAGCTTAGTTAGTTCATCTTGACTCAGTGCAAGGATATCCACTTTTACTACGCTGACCAGTGGCAATAAGCGTTCAACTTTGCTATTGATAGCAATGATATTATCAAGTGCAAATTGATATCCTTTTTGTTTTAAATCTTTACAACGCTGTAAAAATTCTGGTGTAATTGATGCCGATTCTTTAACTTCTAGCACAATGTGTTTACTGGGTAGCAAACTAATAATGTCACTCATAATGAGATCTGGGTCGGCATTGATAAAACCACGCTGGTGTCCCAGAACATTGTGGATGCCGAACTTGCCGTAAGCATTGACGATAACATTCGCTGATGCAGATAAGTCGCTTGTGACATTTGCAGTTTCCTCAGTTTCTTCTTGTCTGAAAAGTAACTCAAATGCGACTAGATTGTGATTACGATCTAGAATTGGTTGCCGACCAAGACAAAAACCGCCCATATATACCTCCGCATATACCAACTTGATCAAATAAAATGCCCGTCCTCACCTGCTGCATGAAGTATTTCTTAACGATTGTCCGAATTGATAAGAAGGAAGGAGAGGAGTTCTCTTCACTTGGAAGAGCATACAACAAAGTGGATGATGGTTTTAAGGTAAGAAAGCGGGCTTTTGAGGCCTTAATAGCCAATTTGATCAATTATCCGGCTTTATGTATATTCAACTTTAACGAAAGCAGTGTTTATAGTTGCTACAGACAGGCGACTATCTCAATTTTGAGAAGAATTGCATTTGCTGCAATAATGATTGGCCCTGCCATATGGAAACAATAAAAGGCGCTTTTATTCCTTAAGGAAGCTCTGATTCAGTCCTTCGGCAGGCCCAGGACAAACGGTAATATATTGATTACGTTCGTGTTGAATTTGTCGAGCCATGATTGTAATCAACTTAATCAGAGCTTTCTTAATAACTATTTCTCGCTTTACCTTTTTGTATGACATCTATTCTTTCGTTTCTGCGAGAGTATGCTTCGACAATTGATGAAGCGCTGTGGCTTTTTTGTTTGATCTGGACGAGCATTCTGATTACCCTAAACTATACATTGGGTATTGAGAGTGAATTGATTAAAGGGCTTGATTCCCGTTTTGATCAATTATTAGCGCTTTTTCTGGTTTATTGCAGCGCTTTTGTGATTCCGTATTTATTTGCCGTGACATACCGGAAACATCTGATTACTGCTACGCCGATGTTTTGGTTGCTACTGTTGATTGCGCCCGCTTTGTTTGCGCTCAAAGTGAGTGTCGCTAATCCATTGGAAAATAGCATGGACGGGATATGGGGCAGTTATGTAACAAGTATCACAACGCTACCATTTAAGTTTTTAGTCGTACTTGTTCCATTGGTCGTTTTATATAAAATTCTTCCTGTGGAGCAAAATTATTGGGGAATGACGCTGAGAAATGTTCAGTGGCGGCCTTACTGCCTGATGTTGGTTTTGATGGTGCCATTGATCATCTTTGCCAGTACTCAACCGGATTTCTTAAGTGCTTATCCCAGATTAAAGCAAGTGGCTTTTATTGTCCCATACACAGAAAATCCGCTGTGGTATCAATTCCTTTATGAAATAAGTTATGGAATTGATTTTATTACGATAGAATTATTCTTCCGGGGATTTTTGGTGTTTGCATTTATCCGCTACGCTGGGCCGTCAGCTATTTTGCCAATGGCCACATTTTATTGCAGTATTCATTTTGGCAAACCTCTGCTTGAATGTGTCTCTTCTTTTTTTGGCGGGTTGATATTGGGTATGATCGCCCATAAAACACAATCCATCGTGGGTGGCTTGGCTGTGCATCTGGGCATTGCCTGGATGATGGAAATCGGCGGTTATGTTGGAAATCTAGTGACGAAATAATTTTTACAATGCGATTAAAGAATGAGTAATTAATATGTCCGAAGCAGCAACTATAGGTCAAAGTTCCGGCAACAGCGCAGGTTTAAGTGCGCAAGCCATCAGTGAACTAAATCAGCGTTACCACTCGCTCAATTTTGAAGCGCGACTACGTAGGCTTTACACCGATTTTCAGCCCGAAAAAATCATGGTGACATCTTCCTTCGCAGCAACCTCTGCTTATTTTCTGCATATCATTTCCTGTATTCGACCGCAACAGGTTATATTTTTTATTGATACGGGCTTTCATTTTCCGGAAACTTTGTTATACCGGAATTATCTGGTAGGGCTTTACCATTTGAAAGTCGAGGATGTGAGAGCAGATGACTATCAGCATCAATACAGTAAAAAAGAAAAACTATATGAGACCGATCCGGATTTTTGCTGCTCGATTAACAAGATTAATCCGTTGGAGGCGATCAAACCCAATTATGATATCTGGGTGTCAAGCCTAATGAACTGGCAGACGGATCATCGTGCCGGTTTGGATATTTTTGAAGAACGCCGCGGGATTATCAAGTTTAACCCGATGATTGATGTGACGCGTGAAGAGCGCGATGCGTATATTCTCGAGCATAGACTACCTTTTCACCCGTTAGTAGCGGATGGTTACTCTTCGATTGGTTGCACGCACTGCACCGTAAAAGGTGAAGGCCGTTGTGGTCGTTGGTCGGGAAAACCTAAAACCGAGTGCGGTTTGCATCTTTAAATGTTGCGAATTAAGTCGTGATCGATTTAAATCGCTCCGTGGTGCTAATCAATGCCGCCAGTATGCCAGGTTCCCAAACCGAGTGTCCGGCATCATCAATGATAATGTATTCAGCCTGCGGCCATGCGTGATGCAAGTCATCGGCACTGATAATCGGGCAGACTGCGTCGTAGCGGCCTTGTACGATGGTGGCGGGAATAGTATGGAGTAAATGGATATTATCCAGTAGTGAATTTTCCGGTAAGAAGATATTGTGGCTGAAGTAGTGCGCCTCCATGCGTGCAAGCCCTAATGCGACGGTATCACTGGCAAAGTAACTGACCGTTGCCGGATTCGGCAGTAACGTAGAGCAGGAACCTTCATAGGTGCTCCAAGTACGTGCGGCGGGCATGTGGATAGCTGGATCAGGATTCATTAGGCGCTGGTAGTAAGCGGAAAGAATGTTATTTCGATCTGCGGCAGACAATGGCGTAACAAAGTCACGCCAAGCTTCCGGGAATAAATTACGCAGTCCATAGAGAAACCAGTCAATTTCTGCTTTGCGGCAAAGAAAAATCCCGCGCAGCATAAAACTCAAGCAGCGTTCAGGATGCGCTTGACCGTACGCGAGAGCCAACGTGCTGCCCCAGGATCCGCCAAAAATGTGCCATTTGTCAATTTTTAGGTGTTGCCTAAGTAATTCCAGATCATTAATCAGATGTAGTGTTGTATTATCTTGAATTTCACCGAGTGGTATTGAACGCCCCGCACCTCTTTGATCATAGATGACAATACGATAATGTGCCGGATCAAAGAAACGCCGATGCGCCGCTGTTGCTCCGGCGCCGGGACCGCCATGAAGAAATACAACCGGTACGCCCGAAGGATTCCCTGATTCTTCCCAGTACATCGTATGTATTTTATCAAGGGATAATGTTCCTTGCCGGTAAGGTTTGATCTCAGGATAAAGTGGAGCAGGGTGATGATTATTCATGATATGGCTATAAGAATCGCTGGTTAATAGGTTATAAAAATGATAGAAAAGAGTGGCAAACAGCACAGATTTCAAAACTTAGATGAATTATAGTTCTGATATATTGATTGACAGGCCACATACTGTGTCAATGTTAAAAGGATTAATCATATGCCTAATACTATACTGAGAGAACAAGAAGTTTTCATGTTACGTGGAGAGATGGAGATATTAATGAATGAACGTCAATGCCTGTTGGATACCACAGGAGCTGCAGCCATATTTGTGGC
>NZ_JAKFWH010000076.1 GCF_021731985.1 Nitrosomonas sp. | reverse complement strand
GCTACAAGGGATTGGTCAAAAATACCGCTCAGATGTTCTCGCTGTTCGGGCTTGCCAATTTGCTGTTGGCTCGCCGGTGGCTATGCAGAACAGGCAGCCTAGTTGCGCCTTGAAAACAAGAAATGAGGGTAATAATGCAAAAAATGATGCGATTCAGGTCAAAATTGGGCAAATTATCGCAATATTACATGATCACTCGGCTTGATCTCTACTGCGCGATGAGTTATTCAGCGTTTCCCTAGCTCTTTAGAGAGAAGTGGTATTCATAAAAAAACCCCTCAGTTGAGGGGTTTTTTTATGAATACCATACTACATCACTACATCGTCATTACTTATGCATAGCTTTCTTGAACATACGATCAATCTTTGATTCTGTATCCATTGAACGTCTGTTTGCTTCCTCTGCAATACGTACTGCATCATTTGCTTTGGCGTTAGCAGCATCTGCTGCTGCCTTAGCGGCGGCGGCATCGGCTTTAGCTGCAGCTATATCTGCACTAACTTTATTTTGATGTTCTTCTAGTTGACCTGTGGTTGCACAGCCTGTTAGTCCAATAAAAGCACCTGCTATCACTGCCAGCGTTAACATACGAACTGGATGCTGGATTTTCTCTCTCATTCCGATATCTCCTCAGTAGTTTATCTATTCAAAACGCACAATCATCCACCACTTTACTAGCCACTGATACCTGAATATCAGTAACGCACAGGGATCTTATCTGATTTTTTCTGCAAAATAAATGGATTGCATGACAAATTTACGGGGGACCCAGCAATAAAAACCACCACCCGTCTGTTAAGTGACTAATAAAACAACATATTTATTCCACAAACTCAATTCAAGTAATTAACAACAAACAACTCATATCTCGATACAGCTGCGAATCATCAGCGGCTAGCGAATATTCACCAATATACCGGGCTTGATCCATTTACCCAGCTGGTCAATCTGTTCGTTCGTTAGTGCAATACAACCATTGGTCCAGTTGTATTCATGATGAATCTCCTGATCCCCCCTCCCAATTCCATGTATGCCTATGTGACCTCCTAACGGTGTATTCTGAGGCGGCGTCTTTCCCATACTTTTTGCTTCCAATATCGAAAGCCAGGTTTCTTCAGTGATTCTATTTTCATCCAACGCACGTTTTGCCGTATCAAGATTTGGATAGTTCAGACCAAAAAAACGATAATAGCGGCTTTTCTCATTGATCCAACCCACCCTGAATCTTCCCAACGGGGTTTTGTCGTCTTTTGTCATCTTGGACCAAGTTGTGCCATAGCGTCCAATAGCTACATTCTTAAACACCGTTTGAATGGCATTACCCTGCATCACCGACAAAGTATGTGTAGATGTGTCTACATCAATCCATATTCCATTATCTGCCCGAACAGAATTTGGTATTACCGACAAGCTCAACAATCCAATCAGCAAGATCACTAAATAAAGAATAAAAGAATTTTGTTTGATCACTTTCTAGACTATTAATAATTGAGATAGTTAATTATGTCATAATTTAAGCATTCAGAAACTTACATAAAATGCTTATGTGCCTTGCTATTCCAGCTTGTGTCGAACAATTGATTAATGAAAATTATGCAATAGTCAATCTTAGCGGCATACGTAAGGAAATTTCGCTGGCATTGGTTGAGGATGTTGTTCCTGGGGATTATGTCATCGTACACGTTGGTTTTGCGCTACAAAAACTGAATCAGACCGAAGCAGAACACACGCTAGCCATGTTTGCAGAAATATCTGCTCTCAATCAAGAAAACATCTAATGATAGTGATTAAATAATCTGTCATGAAATATATTGATGAATTTCGAACCGGTACTCTGGCGCAGAAAATCGCTGCCAGAATCGCATCTGAAGTAAATCCGCAGCGCGATTACCATTTTATGGAATTTTGCGGTGGCCATACCCATGCCATTTCACGTTTCGGCATTATTGATCTGCTTCCTGACAATGTACATATGATCCATGGCCCTGGTTGCCCGGTATGTGTTTTACCAATCGGCCGCGTGGAAAATGCTATCCGACTGGTACAAACACCCGGATTGATACTCTGCAGCTATGGCGATATGTTACGCATACCCACCGCAAGCGGTATGAGTTTGTTGAAAGCAAAAGCACAGGGGGCAGATGTACGCATGGTGTATTCCAGTGCAGATGCAATAAAAATTGCACAGAAAAATCCGCAACATCAAGTAGTGTTTTTTGCCATCGGTTTCGAAACCACCACACCACCCACCGCTGTTGCAATCAAGCAAGCACAAGCGCTTGGTTTGAATAATTTCACTGTGTTTTGCAATCACGTGTTAACCCCTTCAGCGATTTCCCATATTCTTCAGTCCGCTGAAGTCCGCCAACTCGGAATAGTCCCATTAGACGGTTTTATTGGCCCAGCACATGTTTCTGTGGTAATCGGTAGCCAACCCTACGAATATTTTGCTGAAGAATTCCAAAAACCTGTAGTAATCGCTGGTTTTGAGCCACTCGATGTCATGCAGGCAATATTGATGCTACTTCGCCAGATTAATACTGGTCGCGCAGAGGTTGAAAATGAATTTACGCGCGCAGTGTTACCAAAAGGCAACCTCAAGGCACAACGGCTCGTGGCTGAAATCTTTGAATTACGCCGCGTCTTTGAATGGCGAGGTTTAGGTCTAGTGCCCTACAGTGCACTGAAAATCAAATCCTGCTATGCCAGCTTTGACGCCGAACAACGTTTCCAAATTCCTGCACTTTCTATTGCTGATAACAAGGCTTGCGAATGTGGCGCCATCTTGCGCGGCGTGAAACGTCCACAGGATTGCAAGATATTTGGCACAGTTTGCACACCAGAAAATCCAATCGGGTCTTGCATGGTATCTTCGGAAGGCGCTTGCGCCGCGCATTATAGTTATGGTCGTTTCCGGGATACGAATCATGCTACGTCAAAGGAAAACTAATGTCTCGCAGAGGTATTATCAAACCTGGATACATGCGTGCTGTTGATCTGAAAAATGGCTGTATTGAGATGGTGCATGGCAGTGGCGGACGTGCTATGGCACAGCTGATTCATCAATTGTTTTTGACAGCATTCGATAATGAATATTTGCGCAAAATGAATGATCAAGCCTGTTTCCAGAGCTTTAACGGGCGCATGGTGATGTCCACCGACAGTCATGTTATTACACCATTATTCTTTCCCGGCGGAGATATTGGCAGCCTTTCGGTCCACGGCACCATTAATGACATTGCCATGTCTGGAGCCAAACCATCCTATCTGGCAGCCAGTTTTATTCTGGAAGAAGGTTTCCCGCTTTCTGATCTCAAGCGTATCGTTGATTCCATGGCAAATGCCGCACACGCTGCGCAAGTTCCGATTGTAACCGGCGATACCAAAGTGGTTGAGAAAGGCAGTGGCGATGGCGTATTTATCACCACCACCGGGATTGGCATGGTACCGGAAGGAATCAATATTTCCAGCGAGAATGCGCGACCCGGTGACAAAATACTCGTATCCGGCACACTGGGAGATCACGGTATCGCAATTATGGCATTGCGTGAAAACTTATCTTTTCATACCAGCATTACATCCGACACCGCAGCATTACATGATCTGGTGGCACATATGATCACTGCTGTTCCGGATATTCATGTACTACGTGATCCCACACGTGGCGGGGTTGCCACCGCACTTAATGAAATCGCTTTGCAATCATCAGTAGGCATGATGTTATATGAGAACAAGCTACCCATTCGTGAACAAGTGTATGCGGCCTGTGAGTTTTTAGGTCTAGATCCACTGTACATTGCTAATGAAGGCAAACTCATCGCGATCTGTACGGCGGAAGATTCAACGAACTTACTGAATGTGATGCGCGCCCATCCACTAGGCGAGAATGCCGCTATTATTGGTGAAATTATCGAAGACACCCATTGTTTTGTACAGATGCAAACCCGTTTTGGCGGGAAACGCGTTGTCGACTGGTTAAGCGGCGAACAACTTCCGCGGATCTGTTAAATCTATTGAAAATCCTGTTTCTAACACACAGTTTCAACAGCCTGGCGCAGCGCCTGTTTGTAGAATTGATGCGATGTGGACACGACATATCGATCGAATTTGATATCAACGACGCCGTCACACACCAGGCTGTCGAACTGTTTCAGCCTGATCTGATTATTGCTCCATTTCTGAAACGCGTCATTCCGGAAACTATCTGGCGCAAGCATACTTGTTTTATTGTCCACCCTGGAATTATCGGTGATCGTGGCCCCTCTGCGCTAGATTGGGCAATCATGCATGACCGGCAGGAATGGGGAGTAACGGTATTACAGGCGAACGCTGAAATGGATGCCGGCGATATCTGGGCATCGGAAATTTTCCCGATGCGTTTCACTAGGAAAAGCAGTTTATATCGCCATGAAGTTGTTGAAGCAGCGACCAACGCAGTACTTACTGCTATCGAACGTTTCCAGTCTGGAACATTCATGCCGACCCCGCTAGATTATTCACGTCCCGGAGTCCTGGGCCGGTTACATGCCCCAATCCAGCAACTCGACCGCAGTATCAATTGGCAGCAAGATAAAACAAATACCATCTTGAGAAAAATTCATGCCGCCGATGGATTTCCGGGTGTATTGGATACGTTACATGGAGAATCTTATTTTCTATTTGATGCTTGCAGGGAAGAATGTTTAACTGGCAAACCCGGAACAGTAATAGCAAAGCGCAATAATGCCATTTGCCGGGCGACAGTGGATGGTGCAATCTGGATTGGCCATCTAAAACAAAAGAATAATGCCGAATCAACATTTAAGTTAGCTGCCACAATGGCATTGAAAAATCACCTTACCGATGTGCCGGAAATACCATTTGATCCTTTCTCTGAAGAGTCCAGCAATACTTACCGTGACATCTGGTTTGAGCAGAGAAATGATGTTGGCTATCTACACTTTGCCTTTTATAACGGCGCCATGGATACCAAACAATGTGAGCGTTTGCGGGGAGCTTACCTGAAAGCGACTGAACGGAATATTCGAGTTATCGTGCTGATGGGCGGCCCTGAATTCTGGTGTAACGGTATACACCTGAACCACATTGAGCGGGCTATCAGTCCCGCCGATGAATCCTGGCACAATATTAACGCCATGAATGATTTGGTACAGGCCATTATCACCACGGACCGGCAACTGACGATCGCTGCACTACAAGGCAATGCCGGAGCGGGCGGTGTATTTTTATCACTGGCTACCGATTATATTTTCGCTCGCGACAGCATTATCCTGAATCCGCATTATAAAAGCATGGGCAACCTATACGGCTCAGAATACTGGACTTATCTACTACCTCGGCGGGTCAATGAATCCCATGTAAAGTCATTGACACAGAATCGTTTGCCAATCGGTGCTCTGGAGGCGCGCAATATTGGATTAATGGATGATTGTTTTGCTTTGAACCCGATAGATTTCAAGAAAAAGATAACACACACCGCTGAAACAATCGCAATCAACCCTGATTTTTTCGCACTACTGCAGCGAAAAGTACAGCAACGTCAATTAGACGAACAGCAAAAATCCTTACAAAGTTATCGAGACGAAGAACTCCGTCACATGCAACTTAATTTCTACGGTTTTGACCCCAGTTACCATGTTGCACGCTACCATTTTGTACACAAAATTCCGCACAGTTGGACACCTCGCTATCTTGCCCGGCATCGCCACTTATAAGTAAACAATCATTCTTGATTACTCTATTGCGCATTGTTTCATTGCCGCTGCCCTGCCACTGTATCTCGCTTGAATGTTTCCACCAGGTTTGGATCAAACTCAGGAGGCTTCTCGGCTGGTGGAATTACACCCGGGCATTGCTTGATAATTGCCCATTGCTGTATCGCATCATACTCACTTTTTAGTTGCTCATACTCAGCTTCTTGTTCTTTGGTTCCCCCCAATGCAAATAATGCCGCCCATGAAAGCGATAAATCCGCGCCGAGCACCCATTTGTCTTTAGTCGTATTTTTGTCATCCGGTTTGCCTGTTAATTGACTGACTCTGGTTTGAATTCGTTCAATCTCAGCCAATAACTCATTGCAATTATAAGTTTGAAATTGCGCTGGAGAAATGTAAGGCACATGATTATTTTCTGGTGACACTGCGCAACCCGATAATAAAATTGCAGCGGCAAAAAAAACAGTAGCAATTAATCTTTTCATAGCACCAACTTCCTTCTTGGGTTTTTTCACTGACAAGCAATGTTTCCACACACCTATTCTGGTGAATTGTACACCGATATTCGTACTTTCAGTCCCACATCATGAAATTGACTAAAAAACGGATCACGGCACGGTTAGAGGTAATACTGATGCAATAAAGATAATCAGACAGCACATTCCTGTTGCTATGCAAAGAGCGCAAAATCGACTTGTTTGCAGACCCTGCGAATAAACAGGGCGACCAGTTAAAAGGCAATTCACAGCCGGATGGATCTTATTTCTGTATCGCCGCCATGGAAAATATTCTAGGGATCTAAGGATAGGAATAATGCTGAGTTACCAGTTATTCAATGCACCTTTTACATTTGCTGATAGGAATACTTCCACATACCAAATTCAGTAAATAAAAAAACCACAGAGAAGAAATTCTTCTCTGTGGTTATCGCATTAAGTACTGATTAAGCTACTTTACGACGGCGTGCTGAGAAACCGACTAAACCAAGACCAGCCAGCAACATGGCATAGGTTTCTGGTTCTGGAACAGCCATGATGTATTCGTAACCAAAAGTAACTGACTGGCGGTCAGCGATGGTACCCAGATCATAGGCCAGATTGATTGAATAATCACCGAAACCATAGTTACCTGGTGCTTGTGCAGCAGCTAGCATCAGCGCAGGATCAACTGGGCTGCAGCAGGTAGTTGGATCAACATAAGGATTGATCGCAAATGCCGATGCACTTGTTGTATTAGCCAGCGTTAACGACCATCCATCCAAACTTGTGGCCGTTACAGAACCTGTATTTCCTGTCGCATTGATTACGTTAGTTGTGCCAAACCCAAGACCAGCTGGAATACCTTGATCAGGGTCAACACCAACACCCCATTGAGCATTAGTCGCAGTAGATCCGGTGTTATTCGTCAGTTGAACCTGAACGGCCACATGTCCTGCTGTTGGAATACTTACCGTTTCAATAAAGCTCCAGCCACCACCAAAACTAGCAGTAAGCACTAAATTGCCACCCGAAAACATGATTGAAGAATTAAATGGATTCGATGCATCTGTTCCAAATGGAGCACCCACCGACTCATCCGCTATCGCAACAGACGAACCATTGGCATTGAACGAGTAATTTGATGCCCATGTACCGTGGTTAACAAATTCCCTTCCCATATAGCTCAAACCAAGGGCTGTTGTATTTGAAAAATAACCGGCATCAGCGATTGTAGCTGAGGTGCCCGCTCCATCAGTAATTACAGCTGCAGCATTTGCTGAAGAAACAAACGCGCCACATAATGCTAATGCTACGACTTGTGCCAAGCAATTTTTTTTCAATTCGAATTTCATAATAAATACTCCTTTAATTTAAGATTTCAATCTACTACACAGTATGAGTTAGTTGCCAATTATACAATCTCATTAGTAACTAACATAAGGGCCAAACTACTTCTTTATGTATTTACGAGTACCTGAATAGCTCCCTATCTTCAGATAGATGTAATTATATAGTTACAGCAATGTCTATTATAGATCTAAAGTTTTCTAATACTATAGAACATACTTCCTTTTTTCTTAGTACATTTGTCCTATAATTACCTAAGAAAGCTCTGATTAAGTTGATGATATTCATGGTTCGACAAGCTCACCACGAACGTAATCAATATATTACCGGTCGTCCTGTCGAAGGATTTAATCAGGGCTTCCATAATTGCACCAACCAGGCTGTTCACATTCAAACTATCTGCATTCTGCTACAGTGTTAAAAACAAGCTCAAAATACCCACTTATCGAGCATAAACTGCACTTCTTCGCCTGTTTCTGGCGTGCATCGACTACCTCGAATACGCTTTTAAGCATCCTGGCGAAACTAAATAATCCTGCGACGACGCGCTGAAAAACCAATCAAACCAAGACCAGCCAGCAACATGACATAGGTTTCTGGTTCTGGAACAGCCATAATGTATTCGTAGCCAAAAGTAACCGAATGGTGGTTAGCAATGGTACCGAGATCATAAGCCAGGTTAATTGACGAGTCGGAAAAACCGTAGCTGCCCGGCGCTTGTGCAGCAGCTAACATAAGCGCAGGATCAACCGGGCTGCAGCAGGTAGTTGGATCGATATAAGGATTAATCGCAAAAGCCGATGCGCTAGTAGTATTATGCAGCGTTACCGACCATCCATCCAGACTTGTAGCCGTGACGGAGGCACCAAGTCCCGTCGCATTGATGACGTTAGTCGTGCCAAACCCGAAACCAGCTGGAATACCTTGGTCCGGATCTAGGCCAACACCCCATTGAACGTTATTGGCTGCACGTCCGGTGTGGTTCGTTAACTGAACCTGAACAGCGACATGGCCACTCGTGGGAATGCTTACTGTTTCAAGAAAAGACCAACCGCTTTTGAAGCTTCCAAGGATAACTACATTACTACCTGATCCGAGAACTGTAGCACTAAACGGATTGGATCCTGTCGCCTCATCTGCCACAGCGACAGACGCGCCATTGGCGTTGAGCGACCAATTGGATGCCAATATACCGTGATTAACAAATTCCCTTCCCATAAAACTGAGACCGAGGGCGGTTGCGTTGGAGAAATAACCGGCATCCGCGATCGTAGCAGAGGTACCTGCCCCATCGGTAATCACGGTAGGTGCAGCGTGCGCTGTCGTAACAAACGTACCACATAGCGCTAACGCCACCACCTTTGCCAGGCAATTCCTTTTCAATTCAAATTTCATCATGACTACTCCTTTACTAAAATTGAAAATTACAAAAAATCTGTTTCTCTATCACTCAACTGCTTTACTGGACCGACATAAAATCTCAAGCTACTGCTTTTATATCTGTGATAATCTGGATACTATTTATCTTCAGACCTAACCTACAGTTATAATGTGCTCAATTATATGGAAATAAGCCATTAAATATATAGAGCATTCATCCTCTTTTGTTAGTACGCATGTACTAAAATTGCCCTTCCAAAAAGTCATTTCCGTCACTCACATTTCCAATAGGAGCCTTAGCATGCCATGCACATCCTATATTTGACGCTTGCTTGCAGTTTCGCAAAATAAAGCGGCCAGCTCACGAAAAGAAGCGGCATAATCTCAGGTGGTGTTGAAAAAGTTAGAACAAAAAATTCTTTGAAAAATCACTCCTAGCCACGAGAAAGAAGTTTTCAAGAAAATCTTGGTGTTCCACCAATCATTGCATCCAGGCCGGCTGGTACGCTTAAACACTATTTTTCTTTGGTAGCCGAAAGAAGCTGAATTTTGTTTGAATTATCACCATGGTAATCTTTGTTATGCAATACTTGGATTACATTTACCCGCTAACTCCTACGACTCTTAAAAATAACAACCCATGGTTAAATTAGAAGAACAAGCTATTGAATCAGTCAGTGAGTACGACACACAAACTGAACCGCTCAAAATTGTCCAAGTAAACAACTGTAGCATCACATTGCTGGGAACTGCCCATGTTTCAAAAGCCAGTGCTGATAAAGTTCAGGAACTGATTGCCACAGGAAAGTATGATGCTGTGGCTGTTGAGTTATGTCCGAGCCGTCACAAAGTCATCGTTAACCCCGATGCCATGGCTCAAATGGATTTATTCCAAGTAATCAAAAACGGTCAAGCCAGCATGGTCGCTGCCAGCCTTGCGTTAGGCGCTTTTCAGCAGCGCATGGCGGAACAGTTCAATATTGAACCGGGTGCCGAAATGCGTGTGGCGATTAAAGATGCGCAAGCCGCCAAATTACCGGTTTTACTGATAGACCGCGAAATTGGCACGACCATGAAACGGATTTACCGCAATGTTCCCTGGTGGAAGCGTCTCACTCTATTTGCCGGCCTGATAGAAAGTGTAATCAGCAAAGAAAAATTCAGTGCAGCCGAAATTGAAAAACTCAAAGAAGGCGATGTACTTGAAAGTTCTTTTGCACAGTTTGCTGAGAATGAAAAAGACTTATTCCGGCCACTGATCAGTGAGCGCGACGAATACATGTCAGCACGTCTCATCAAAGAATCTAACGAAAATAACTACCAGCATATCCTGGCAGTGATTGGCGCCGGGCACCTGAATGGCATGGTACAACAACTCGAAACTCAGGGCATTACCAATCCGGAGGAAAGAATTGCACAACTCGATACCATTCCGGCACCCTCTCAATGGCTAAAATTTATTCCCTGGATAATTGTTGCGCTGATTCTGGCAGGCTTTGCAATCGGTTTTACGCGCAGCCCGGAAATGGGCACCGCCATGGTCGTTGACTGGATAGTTATTAATGGCGGGCTTTCCGCATTGGGTGCAGCGATTGCTTTTGCTCATCCGCTTTCTATTCTGACCGCTTTTCTGGCAGCTCCGTTGACATCTTTAAATCCAACCATTGGCGCTGGCATGGTTGTCGCTGCCGTTGAAGCTTATTTACGCAAACCTAAGGTCAGTGATTTTAATCGCCTCAGAACAGACACAACCACTTTGAAAGGTTGGTGGAATAACCAGGTAACACGCATCTTACTAATTTTTATACTTTCAACACTGGGTTCAGCCATTGGTACTTATGTGGCGGGATTCAGAATATTCGAACAACTCAGTAGTAGCTAAATTCATATGTTCGACTACTTCGAACGCCTGATAAACCCTTACCCCCCGGAACATCCGGTTGAGCCACCCAAGGGGTTATATCAATTCTGCCGCCACTATATCCGCGGCATTGAGTTTTATCTGATTTTGCTGGCGCTATTAACCACCTGCCTGGCGATCAGTGAAGCCATGTTGTATGGTGTGCTCGGGCAAATGGTCGATTGGTTGGCGGAAAAAGAAACAACACATTTTCTGGAAGACGAATGGCCGACTTTACTGGCCATGTCCGTATTTGTTTTGATAGTGATTCCGCTTCTGGTGCTACTGCATTCCTTAGTGATTCACCAGACACTCATGGGGAATTTCCCCATGCGTGTCCGGTGGCTGTCACACCGGTACTTGCTCAATCAAAGTTACGCATTCTTTCAGCACGAATTCAGTGGCCGGATTGCCACCAAAGTCATGCAAACTGCACTATCAGTGCGGGAAGCGGTCATGAAACTGCTTGATGTCATTCTTTTCGTAACCGTTTACCTCACGACAACGTTACTGCTGGTGTTCCATGCAGATCCACGCTTATGCTTGCCATTACTGGCTTGGTTATTCCTATACATCGGCATTCTGTCGCATATTGTCCCGCAATTAAAACGCATCTCCACGCTACAAGCCGACGCACGCTCTCTCATGACCGGGCGTATTGTCGACAGTTATTCCAATATCCTGACCCTCAAGCTATTTTCTCAGAGCCAGCGAGAATCCGCTTATGCCAAAGCGGGCATGGAAGAATTCATGGCCACGGTATACCCGCAAATGCGCCTATCGACGCAACTCAATGCGTGTGTTTGGATTATCAATATGCTACTGGTATTCGTAACGGGGGGACTGGGCATTCATTTATGGCTGCAAGGTGCCATCGGCCCAGGGGCAATTGCGATTGTCATGAGCTTAGCTATCCGGCTGACTGGCATGTCACATTGGGTCATGTGGGAAGTCAACGCACTGTTTGAAAATATCGGCACGGTACAAGACGGTATCAATACACTGTCCAAACCCCAGCATGTCATCGATGTACCGGATGCAAAGGAATTGCAAGTTCATCAGGGCGCGATTGATTTTAATCATGTCTGTTTTTCCTATCACCCCGATCAGAACGATTCACACCGTATCTTTGATGATCTTAATCTCCACATCGCACCCGGCGAAAAAGTCGGCATTGTCGGCCGATCAGGTGCAGGCAAATCGACATTCGTAAACCTGTTACTGCGTTTTTATGATTTGCAACAAGGCACTATCACCATCGACGGACAAGCTATTCATACAGTAACTCAGGATAGCCTGCGTGCCAGCATCGCCATGGTGACACAGGATACTTCGTTATTACATCGCTCGGTGCGTGACAATATTCTATTCGGCAAACCCGATGCCGACGATGCACAAATGATCGCAGTAGCCAAGCAGGCCCAAGCGCATGAATTTATCCTGACATTGCGGGATATCAAAGGCCGGACCGGCTATGACGCCCATGTGGGCGAACGTGGCGTCACGCTTTCCGGCGGGCAACGGCAACGCATTGCCATTGCTCGTGTGCTATTAAAGAATGCACCCATTCTGGTATTGGATGAAGCGACATCGGCACTGGATTCTGAAGTGGAAGCCAGCATCCAGCAAAGCCTGTATCAACTGATGGAAGGCAAAACGGTAATCGCTATCGCGCATCGCCTATCCACCATCGCAGCGATGGACCGGCTCATCGTATTTGACAAAGGGCATATCGTAGAACAAGGCAGTCATGCCAAACTCATCGCCAGCAATAAGCTCTACGCACAATTATGGAATCACCAGTCGGGCGGATTTCTAGGATTACTGGAAAATGAATAAACTTAATACTGAAACGGTCAGAGCTTCATAGCTTGTGCCGCTATTACAGTTACCATTCCAATCTTGAATTGAGGCAAGAACTGTTTGTTGATTCTTAGCTAGTGCCAGCCCGAGAACCTCATTTATTGCTAGCAGCCCGAATCTCTTCTCCCCGCCGCCCCCCTTTATACAAAAC
>NZ_JAKFWH010000041.1 GCF_021731985.1 Nitrosomonas sp. | reverse complement strand
CTATCAGTAGCACTCCCAACATTACCGTAACTATCCTCAGCCATAGCTTGGCAACCATCTCTCTCTCCTTTGTTTTTCCAAAATTTTTTTACTTCTCTCGTCAAGCTTCTTCTTGTCCTATGACGCATGACCTTCCTATATAAACTACATCATGCCTTCCAGCTTACTAGTCCTTCCTTTCCCTCATTCCAAAACAACCCGCTCCCGGCCAGACTACTTACTCATAACTATAACTGACCTGTCAAGAATTTTTGCCTGAAACTGCAATAACTATTTTATTAAATTCTAAACTGCACTATCAATTGCAATATTTGACTCTTGGTTAAACTCAGGTGTTTTCACTTGGTTCTTGCGCTTACTATGAAAAGACAATCCTGTACCTGCTGGAACCAGTCTTCCTACAATAACGTTTTCTTTCAGTCCGCGCAAATCATCCTTTTTACCCATGATGGCAGCTTCAGTTAAAACACGTGTTGTTTCTTGGAATGATGCTGCAGATATAAATGAGTCTGTTGATAATGATGCTTTTGTAATGCCAAGAAGCATGAATTCATAAGTAGCAGGCATCTTCTTCTCAGCAATCAAACGCTCATTCTCAGTTAATAAGTCGGCCCTCTCAACCTGCTCACCTTGTATAAACGTTGAATCTCCAGAATTGCTAATTTGAACCCGCTTCAACATTTGGCGAACAATCACTTCAATATGTTTATCATTTATCCTAACACCCTGTAAACGATATACATCTTGAACTTCGTCAGTAATATAGCGTGCCAATGCTTCAACACCCTGTAAGCGTAATATATCACGTGGATCAGCAGGGCCATCGACTATGTTCTCACCTTTATTAACAACTTGTCCATCGTGCGCCATTACGTGCTTATCTTTAGTTATCAAATATTCATGTACAGTGCCTTCAAGATCTGTAATAACAAGTCGCTGCTTACCTTTGGTATCCTTCCCAAACGACACAATACCAGTTACTTCAGCTAGCATGCCGGCATCCTTTGGTGATCTCGCTTCAAATAGTTCAGCCACACGCGGCAAACCACCTGTAATATCCCGAGTTTTCGATGTCTCTTGTGGAATCCTTGCCAAAACTTCACCGACAGTAACTTGTTGTCCATCACGCACAGTAATGATACAGCCGATCTGGAATGTTATGCTCACAGGTTGATTACTACCAATTATTTTGATTTCATTTCCTTCATCATCCAGAAACTTAACCAATGGGCGCAGGCCTTTTGACTGCGTGGCGCTACGGCGCTTTGGATCAATTACTACCAGCGTAGATAACCCAGTTACTTCATCAATCTGCTTGGCTACTGTCACTCCCTCTTCAACATTCTCAAAACGCACCTTACCAGCATATTCAGTAATAATTGGGCGAGTATGTGGATCCCATGTAGTCAATAATTGACCAGCTTTCACAACCTCTCCGTTCCGTACTAACAATGTCGCACCATAAGATGCTTTATGCCGCTCACGCTCACGACCATTTTCATCCTGTATGATGATTTCACCACTTCGTGAAATGGCTATCAATTCATTCTGTGAATTAGTCACATAACGCATTGTAGAGGAATAATGCACTGTTCCGCTTGATTTACCTTCAACTTGACTTACTACTGCCGTTCGTGATGCTGCACCACCAATGTGGAATGTACGCATCGTTAACTGCGTACCTGGTTCACCAATCGATTGCGCAGCAATGACACCCACCGCTTCGCCCACATTAACTGGCGTACCACGCCCCAAATCTCGGCCATAGCATTTGGCACATAATCCAAAGCGTGTTTCACAAGTCAAAGGCGTACGAACTTTTACTTCATCGATTCCCAATGACTCAATTAAATCAACGGCATCTTCATCCAGCAATACACCCGAGGCAAAAACAACCGACTGATTCTCCGGATTGACCACATCGTTAGCTACGACTCTACCAAGAATCCGTTCACGTAGTGCTTCGATGATTTCACCACCTTCTACAAGTGCTTTCATAACAACACCGTTACCTGTGTCGCAGTCTTCTTCTGTGACAACAAGATCTTGAGTAACATCCACTAAACGGCGGGTTAAATATCCAGAGTTCGCTGTTTTTAGCGCAGTGTCAGCCAAACCCTTGCGCGCACCGTGTGTTGAAATAAAATACTGCAAAACATTCAGTCCTTCACGAAAGTTAGCCGTAATTGGCGTTTCAATAATAGAGCCGTCAGGTTTTGCCATTAATCCGCGCATACCAGATAGCTGGCGTATTTGTGCTGCAGAACCTCGCGCACCAGAATCCGCCATCATATAAATTGAATTAAATGATTCCTGTGTCAATGGCTTACCATCTTCGCTCAGCTGAATTTCACCGGTAACCTGATCACACACCGGTTCTACGCCTAATTGATTCATCATAGCTTTCGCTACATGGTCACCTGCACGTCCCCAAATATCCACAACCTTGTTGTAACGTTCACCTTGTGTTACTAGCCCTGAAGTATATTGTCCTTCAATTTCCTTCACTTCTTTTTCTGCCGCAGCAATAATATCGTTCTTTTGCGTCGGAATTAACATGTCATCCGCACAAATCGAAATACCTGCTCGCGTCGCATAAGTGAAACCCGCATACATTAATTTATCTGCAAATATAACAGTTTCACGCAAACCACAACGTCTAAAACTTGCATTAATAAGCTTCGAAATTTCTTTCTTTTTCAATGTGTTGTTAAGCAGAGAGAAAGGTAGACCAGACGGAAAAATCTCAAATAACAATGTCCGACCTACAGTCGTTTCATAGCGAGTAATTCTCTCATATGATTCACCATCTATGGTTGTATCATACTCTTTGATCCTAACCGTAATCTTTGCATTTAACTCTACATTACGACTTTCATACGCGCGAGATACTTCAGCAACATTTTGAAATAACATGCCTTCACCGCGTGCGCCTATTTTCTCACGCGTTGTATAATAAAGCCCAAGCACGATATCTTGTGATGGCACAATAATGGGTTCCCCGTTAGCTGGAGACAGTACATTATTGGTTGACATCATTAACGTACGGCACTCCATCTGCGCTTCTAATGACAATGGTACGTGAACGGCCATCTGATCTCCATCAAAATCAGCATTAAATGCTGCGCACACCAATGGATGTAATTGAATTGCCTTACCTTCAATCAAGACGGGTTCAAAGGCCTGAATGCCCAATCGATGCAGCGTCGGCGCTCGATTCAACATAACCGGATGTTCACGGATGACGTCTTCAAGTATATCCCACACCACTGCACTTTCATTTTCAACCTCGCGCTTGGCTGCTTTAATGTTACTTGCAATGCCCATTATTTCCAATCTATTGAAAATAAATGGCTTAAACAGTTCAAGTGCCATTTTCTTCGGCAATCCGCATTGATGTAGTTTAAGCTGCGGACCTACAACAATAACTGAACGTCCCGAGTAATCAACGCGTTTACCCAAAAGGTTTTGCCGGAAGCGCCCACCCTTACCTTTGATCATATCAGCTAAGGATTTAAGTGCACGTTTATTGGCCCCCGTCATCGCTTTACCACGGCGACCATTATCCAACAATGAATCAACAGCTTCTTGCAACATGCGTTTTTCATTACGAACGATAATTTCTGGTGCTTTCAATTCAAGCAATCGTTTCAATCGATTATTTCGATTGATAACACGTCGATACAAATCATTCAAATCAGATGTCGCAAAACGTCCGCCATCGAGAGGAACTAGCGGACGAAGATCTGGTGGTAGGACAGGCAGTACAGTCAATACCATCCATTGTGGTTTAATTCCAGATTTATTAAATGCTTCAAGTAACTTAAGGCGTTTAGAAATTTTCTTGATCTTTGTTTCCGAACCTGTACTTTCCATTTCTCGGCGCAGATTCTCAATCTCAGAGCCAATATCCAGATTACCCAATAGGTTACGAATACCTTCTGCGCCCATACTGGCACTAAAATCGTCACCATATTCTTCTGTTTTAACTAAATAATCATCTTCCGTTAGCAGCTGGCAGCGAGTTAATGGTGTCAACCCCGGATCAGTGACTACGTAAGCCTCAAAATACAACACACGCTCTATATCACGTAAAGTCATGTCCAATACCATGCCTAAACGAGACGGCAATGATTTCAAGAACCAAATATGCGAAACTGGCGACGCCAACTCAATATGCCCCATTCGTTCACGCCGTACTTTGGATAAAGTAACTTCAACGCCACATTTTTCACAAATAACACCACGGTGCTTGAGGCGTTTATATTTTCCACACAGGCATTCATAGTCCTTAACCGGACCAAAGATCTTGGCGCAAAATAAACCATCTCTTTCAGGTTTAAATGTACGATAATTAATCGTTTCAGGCTTTTTTACTTCACCGTATGACCACGAACGAATTTTCTCTGGAGAAGCGAGACCGATTTTAATTGCATCAAACTCTTCTTTGTGGGTAACTTGTTTAAATAAATCTAGCAGTGCTTTCATTTGTCACTCCTGTAAATCAGGGGGCAATAATTAATAATTGGTACAAATTTAAATATAGGTGGCAGGATCGAACCTGTTTAATCATCAAAAATATTCTAGATAATCAATTTTGATCTAAATCAATATCCATTCCCAGTGATCGTATTTCTTTTACCAATACATTAAATGATTCTGGCATTCCAGCGTCGATCTTATGATCGCCCTTAACAATACTTTCATACACTTTAGTACGTCCAGTGACATCATCCGATTTAACAGTTAACATTTCCTGCAAGGTATAAGCAGCACCGTATGCTTCAAGTGCCCAAACCTCCATCTCGCCAAATCGTTGTCCACCAAACTGCGCTTTACCACCTAATGGTTGTTGTGTTACCAAACTATAGGGGCCTGTAGATCGCGCATGCATCTTATCATCAACCAAATGATGCAATTTCAGAACATGCATATAGCCAACCGTCACTTGCCGATCAAAAGCTTCCCCAGTTCGACCATCATATAATGTAATCTGGCCAGATTTTGGTAATCCAGCTAGCGCCAACATGTCTTTAATCTCGCCTTCTGTTGCTCCATCAAATACCGGAGTAGCAAAAGGGACGCCTTCGGTTAAATTTCCAGCTAACGATATTATTTCACTATCTGATAGAGAAGCTATATCTTCCTTTTTCCCGCTTCCGTTATAAATCTTGTCAAGAAATTCCCTGATTTCATTTGCATTTTGTTGTACTTTCAGCATCTCCTCAATCTTCCTGCCGAGCCCTTTAGCGGCCCACCCCAAATGCACTTCAAGAATCTGTCCAACATTCATCCGAGAAGGAACCCCTAATGGATTTAGCACCACATCGACAGGCGTTCCATCAGCCATATAAGGCATATCTTCTAAAGGCACAATCTTTGAGATCACACCCTTATTACCATGACGTCCCGCCATTTTATCGCCTGGTTGCAAACGTCGTTTAACCGCGATATATATTTTGACCATTTTCTGCACACCAGGTGCTAATTCATCGCCCTGCGTGAGCTTCTTCTTTTTCTCTTCAAATGCGGCATCAAATGCTTTACGCTTCTGTGCCATACTTTCGCGCACTTGTTCCAGCTGTATACTCGTATCTTCATCAGCCAATCGGATATCAAACCAATAATGCGGATCAAAACTCTTTAGGTATTCAGCGGTTATTTCTTTTCCTTTTGCCAGCTTATTAGGGCCACCTGTAGCAACCTTGTTTATCAGTAAACGCTCAAGACGTTCAAAAGCATCCTCTTCCACTATACGCATTTGGTCTGCCAAATCTTTTTTATAGCGGTCAAGCTCATCGTCAATAATCTTTTGCGCACGCTTATCACGCTCAATACCTTCTCGCGTGAACACTTGTACGTCAATGACTGTCCCTGATATTCCTGATGGAACTCTAAGGGAAGTATCTTTCACATCTGATGCTTTTTCTCCAAAAATTGCTCGTAATAATTTTTCTTCCGGGGTGAGCTGTGTTTCACCTTTTGGTGTAACTTTTCCAACCAAAACATCACCTGCCTCAACTTCTGCACCAATATAAACAATACCTGATTCGTCAAGGCGTCCTAACTGATGCTCTGATAAATTTGGGATATCAGCAGTAATCTCTTCAGTCCCAAGCTTGGTATCCCGGCTCACAACCGACAATTCTTCAATATGAATAGATGTAAAGCGGTCCTCGGCCACAACTCGTTCTGATATCAGAATTGAATCCTCAAAGTTATATCCATTCCATGGCATAAATGCCACCAACATATTTTGCCCTAATGCAAGCTCACCCATATCAGTGGAAGCACCATCCGCAATGACATCGTCCTTTCCAATCCTATCTCCAATCTTGACCAGTGGCCGCTGATTAATATTAGTATTCTGGTTAGAGCGGGTATATTTGATAAGATTATAAATATCAACACCTACTTCACCCATTCGAGTCTCCGCATCGTACACTCGCACCACAATTCGACCGGCATCCACATAATCCACAATTCCGCCACGTTTCGCTCGAACAGTTGTACCTGAATGTACTGCTACTACCCTCTCAATACCTGTACCAACAAGCGATTTCTCAGCACGCAAGCATGGAACTGCCTGGCGTTGCATATTTGAGCCCATCAAAGCGCGGTTAGCATCATCATGCTCTAAGAATGGTATAAGTGAAGCTGCCACTGAAACAATTTGAGCGGGAGCCACGTCGACATATTCGATTCGATCTGGCGCTGACAATGAAAATTCATTCTTATGACGGCAAGAAACAATTTCACTAATGAAACGGTTATTATCATCAAGCTCAGCATTAGCCTGAGCAATCATAAAATTACCTTCTTCAATTGCCGACAAGTAATCTATTTCTTCAGTAACCCGACAATTTTTCACTTTACTATATGGCGTTTCAATAAATCCATACTCGTTTGTTCGTGCATACAATGCCAGTGAGTTAATAAGCCCAATATTTGGTCCTTCCGGTGTTTCAATAGGGCATACACGACCATAATGTGTCGGATGCACATCGCGCACTTCAAAACCAGCTCTTTCACGTGTCAATCCACCCGGTCCCAAAGCTGAAATACGCCGCTTATGCGTAATTTCAGATAATGGGTTGGTTTGATCCATAAATTGAGATAATTGACTCGATCCAAAGAATTCACGCGCCGCGGCAGAAACTGGCTTTGCATTGATCAGATCATGTGGCATTAGATTATCCGATTCTGCTTGGCTTAATCGTTCTTTCACAGCACGCTCGACACGCACTAGTCCCGATCTGAATTGATTTTCCGCCAATTCACCTACTGATCGTACCCGTCGGTTACCGAGATGATCAATATCATCTATCTCTCCACGACCATTTCGCAGCTCTACAAGAATTTTGATAACTGCAATAATATCTTCATTCGATAGTGTTTGAGATCCTGTCAATTCAGTTCTACCCACTCTGCGATTAAATTTCATTCTACCTACAACCGACAAATCATAGCGTTCTGGCGAATAAAACAATCCATTAAACAATGCCTTAACAGACTCTTCAGTCGGTGGCTCACCGGGTCGCATCATCCGATAAATAGCGACCTGCGCATTCAATTCATCGGTTGTCTCATCAATTTTTAGCGTTTGCGAAATAAAAGCACCATGATTAAGATCATTCACATAAAGTGTATTAATTTTCTTTATGCCGGCTTTACGAAACTTATCCATTGTTTCTTCCGTAACTTCATCATTGGCTAGCGCGACAACTTCACCCGTTTCCTTATCAACAATGTTTTGCGCAAGTATTCTTCCGAGTAAAAAATCTTCAGGCACTTCCAGCTGATCAATCTTAGCTTCCTGCATTTCGCGGATATGTTTAGCTGTAATACGTTTATCTTTCTGGACAATCACCTTTTTCCCTTTGGCCAGAATATCAAAACTCGCTACTTCACCACGCATACGTTCAGGAACAAGTTCAAACTGAATTCCTTTATCTGAAAAACAAAAACAATCAAATATAAAAAACTCTTTTAATATTTGCTCTGAAGTGCAGCCAATTGCTTTCAACAAAGTAGTAACAGGCATTTTGCGACGGCGATCTATCCTGAAATACAAGCAATCCTTTGGATCAAATTCATAATCAAGCCAAGAACCACGATAAGGAATAATGCGCGCAGAAAATAACAACTTACCGGATGAGTGAGTTTTACCACGATCGTGTTCAAAAAATACACCAGGCGAGCGATGTAATTGTGAAACAATCACACGTTCAGTGCCATTAATTACAAAAGATCCTGTGTCGGTCATTAGAGGAATTTCACCCATATAGACTTCTTGCTCTTTAACTTCCTTCACAGTTGGCTTGGATATTTCTTTATCCATAATCGTGAGTCTAACCCTAGCGCGCAAAGGCGATGCATAGGTAAGTCCACGCTGCTGACATTCCTTAACATCAAATACAGGCGATCCAAGTTCATAGCTGATAAAATCTAGCCGCGCATTTTTGGTATGACTCTCAATAGGGAATATTGAGTTAAAAGCAGCCTGCAACCCTTGATTTTGGCGTTTATTGGGTGCTACTTTTTCCTGCAAGAAAGCCGCATATGATTCGAGCTGGGTAGCGAGAAGAAATGGAATCGGCAATACACTCGCACGTTTAGCAAAACTTTTACGAATACGTTTTTTCTCTGTGAACGAATAGCTCATGAATTTTCTCCGGAAGAAGAAGACAGAGGATTGAAGAGTTGAGACCAAATAACTATCAATTGCTTGAATACCTACAATGACACATCAAGTGATCAAAATACCAAAGGCTGGTAGCCCTAATATGCACACCAGCCCTGAAATTTTATAATTTTTTTTACTTAATTTCGCAAGTAGCGCCTGCTTCTAGCAATTGTTTCTGGATTGCAGCAGCATCTTCTTTGGATACTCCTTCTTTAACAGGTTTAGGCGCGCCATCAACTAAGTCTTTAGCTTCCTTCAAGCCTAAACCCGTCACTGCTCTTACTACTTTAATTACATTCACTTTACTATCACCGGCTGATGTAAGAATCACAGTAAATTCGGTTTGTTCTGCTTCAGCAGGGGCACTGCTACCACCTGCCGCAGCAACTGCAACAGCTGCCGTGGCTACCGCAGATACACCAAACTTCTCTTCCATTTCTTTAATCAATTTTGACAATTCAAGTACCGTCATATTTGAAATTGCATCTAATATCTCATCTTTTGTTACAGCCATCATTTTCTCCTGGTTATTTTCTGTATTTAGCTATCGCTATCGTATTAAATAGAAGTCTTTAGAATTATTTGCTATCACGTATCATCGCTAAACCACGCGCAAATCGTGCTGGCACCTCATTAAGTGTTTGAACAAACTTGGCGATTGGCGCTTGCATTGTTCCCAGCAGTTTCGATAACAATTCTTCTCGACTTGGCAATGCTGCAAGCGCAGTAATCTCGTCACGCGACATTACATGTTCACCTATTGCGCCAACCTTGATCACAAATTTTTCATTGTCCTTGGAAAACTCATGTAGCACTTTCGCTGCTGCTACAGGATCGGTGCCAATGCCATAGACAAGTGGACCAATCATATGTTTAGCAAGCCCTTCATAAGGTGTATCAGCAACGGCACGACGAACCAATGAATTTTTTATGACACGAAAATAGATTCCTGATTCACGAGTTTTTGCTCTCAGTTGTGTCATTTTACCAACTTCTATCCCGCGATACTCTGCAATAATAATAGCTTGAGCACTTGCTACTTGAGCACTCACTTCAGCTACTATAGCTTTTTTCTCTTCAAGACTAAGACTCAAGGTTCATTCTCCATCAGTAAAAATAGTATTTGGTATAAAAAATACCTAATTAGTTACTCTCTTCCAAATACCACAAACTGGCGACCTTAAACCAGGAAAAAAACTCCTGTTTTGGATTCACCATCTACGCTGGGTATTCAACTGAAATTAAAAGAATTATCCTATAAGTTAATTCTTTCTTTACAGTAGAATTTTTAAGTATCGTTAAGTAAACTAATACTTGTCTTCTCTCTGTTTACCCCAGCGGTCTTTGACAATCCACTTAAACACATATTGTATTCAGTGGCCCAAAGTTATTTATTGCTGCGTTATACTCGTTTGATCTATTCGAACACCAATGCCCATTGTGCTTGAAATAGATACTTTTCTCAGATAAACACCTTTTGACGAGGCTGGCTTAGATTTATTAAGCGCATCAATCAGCGCCATCAAATTTTGTTTTAACGAATCCGCTGCAAATGATGCTCGACCAATCGTGCAATGTATAATACCGGTTTTATCAGCTCTAAATTGTACCTGCCCGGCTTTAGCATTTTTAACAGCCCCAGCAATATCAACCGTTACTGTACCAACTTTCGGATTTGGCATTAAACTGCGTGGCCCCAGAATCTGACCTAATTGACCGACAATGCGCATAGCGTCTGGACTTGCAATAGCAACATCAAAGTTGATGTTTCCTGCTTTAATATCAGCTGCTAAATCTTCAAAACCCACAATGTCCGCACCTGCTTCTTGAGCTTCTTTAGCCTTATCACCTTGTGCAAATACTGCGACACGTACTGTTTTCCCTGTTCCTGCTGGCAAAACTACCGATCCGCGAACTGCCTGATCTGATTTCTTTGCATCAATACCCAAATTAATCGCCACATCAATAGATTCATTAAACTTAGCTGTTGCTGCTTCGTTAACAAGCCCTAGTGCTTCATCAATATGATATGCCTTATTACGGTCAACTATTCCTGCTATAACTTTGTAGCGATTTGATGATCGTGCCATTTTATATACCCTCTACTTCTATACCCATACTTCTTGCACTACCTGCAATAGTACGTACAGCAGCATCCAAACTTGCTGCTGTTAAATCTGGCATCTTTGTTTTAGCGATTTCTTCTGCCTGACTACGACTTAGTTTTCCTACTTTATCCAAATGCGGTCTAGGACTTCCTTTGCCAACACCTGCGGCCTTCTTGATTAATACAGATGCCGGTGTGGTTTTCATTACAAACGTAAAGCTTTTATCAGCATATGCAGTAATTACTACTGGCACTGGCAATCCCGGTTCAATTTTCTGCGTAGCCGCGTTAAACGCTTTACAAAATTCCATGATATTTAACTGCCGCTGACCTAGTGCAGGCCCAATGGGTGGACTTGGATTAGCCTTACCAGCCGGTACTTGCAACTTGATATATCCAATTATTTTCTTTGCCACTGCGATCTCCTGTTGGGTACAAACGAGTAATCACTCACTCTCCCCTGTTCTATACAATTTAAAAAAACCATCCAACTGTAAATCAGCTATTTATTAGCTGTTAAATATCCTATTAGGATTTTTCTATTTGATTGAAATCCAACTCAACTGGCGTTGGCCGCCCAAATATAGAAACTGAAACTCTGAGTTTGCTCTTATCGTAATTAACATCTTCTACATTGCCATGAAAATCTGTGAATGGCCCATCTTTAACGCGTACAGCTTCCCCTATCTCAAATAAAATTTTTGGTTTTGGTTTCTCTACGCCTTCCTGGATTTGATGAAGTATATTATCTACTTCCTTCTGACTTATCGGTGTTGGCTTCATAGCCGATCCACCGACAAAACCTGTTACTTTGTCCGTATTCTTGACCAAGTGCCAGGAATCATCCGACATCTCCATTTCCACTAAAACATAACCAGGGAAAAATTTTCGTTCACTGATATTCTTTTGGCCGCTTTTCATCTCTATCACTTCCTCTACCGGCACCAGGATTTGACCAAATTTATCCTGCATACTCGCGCGTTCAATACGATCCTTTAATGCCCGCTGCACACTTTTCTCATACCCCGAATAAGCATGAACCACATACCATCTCTTACTCATTCTTTCCTCTGAGAAATTTTATCAAGCATCTTGATTCATCATAAGTTTCACGAGCGACATCAAAGCAGAATCAATAAACCACAAAAATAAAGCCATGGCAACCACAAATGCGAATACCACCCCCGATGTTTGGAGTGTTTCTTTACGACTCGGCCATACTACTTTTTTTGTTTCTTCGGTAGATTCCTTGCAGAATACATAAAATTCTTGGCCCTGGAATGTAAATCTTGCAGTAATTACAGCCAACAGGAATCCCGCCATTATAGACAATACACGCACAACCATAGGGCTTTCACTTAAGTAAATGAATCCCGCAACACCTGCTACGATAAATACAAATACAAGCCCAAGCTTTAATTTATTCACGTTAAACGAATCCTCTTATACCCGTCATTATGGTATTTCATGCGTTAATCTACTTCTAACATTTTCAGTTTCTATATAACTCTTCTGACACACTCAAATTCGTCAATCTGTCAAAATTTTATTACTCGCTACACCCATAATATCCAGATCATTCTTTCAATCTAATTTTTATATATCTAGTATTTTAGTTCCAATTTATTATGGCAGGCCAGGAGGGCATCGAACCCCCAACCTTCGGTTTTGGAGACCGACACTCTGCCAATTGAGCTACTGGCCTTTTATACGTAACTTCCCTGACGTTGGCATCACATTAAAACAATTATTATCCCGAGCTTTCTTTATAAAATTATTCGATAATTTTAGCAACAACACCGGCACCAACCGTTCTTCCGCCTTCACGTATTGCAAAACGCAATCCATCCTCCATCGCTATTGGTGCTATTAAATTCACTGTCACCGACACATTGTCCCCAGGCATCACCATCTCCGTTCCCGCTGGCAATTCGATCGCTCCCGTGACGTCTGTTGTCCTGAAGTAAAATTGTGGACGATATCCGGGAAAAAATGGGGTATGTCTTCCACCTTCTTCTTTACTCAACACATATATCTCAGCCGTGAATTTGGTATGTGGCGATATACTACCTGGCTTTGCCAATACCTGACCCCGCTCTACTTCTTCACGTTTCGTACCAC
>NZ_JAKFWH010000004.1 GCF_021731985.1 Nitrosomonas sp. | reverse complement strand
TAATTGCTGCCGGTTTGATGCGTGCAAAAGTTTTGGTTATCAGTTATGCCGATACTGTTTCCGCTTTAAAAATTTTAAGACATGTTCAGGAATTACGGCCAGAGTTATCTGTGGTTGTCCGGACACGTGATGATTCAGATATTGATTTGCTGAAAGAAGCTGGAGCAACAGAAGTAGTTGCAGAGATTATGGAAGGAAGTTTGATGTTGGCCTCGCATGCCATGATGTTTGTAGACATATCAATAGGTCGGATCTTGCGGCGCATACGAGAGATTCGTGAACAGCGGTATAGCTTATTGCGCGGCTTCTATTACGGCGTAACTGATGCAATAGAAGACGGTAGCGAGAATTTACTTCCGCGCTTATTGACGCTTACCATTATTCCGGGTGCAGCTGCGATCAATCAGACTTTGGGGGACATCAATTTGGCTAGCTTGGCTGTTGAAGTCACAGCTGTGAGAAGGCGAAATATTCGCGGGTTAATGCCTACTGACGAAACACGATTAGAACTTGGTGATGTTATTGTACTGAGAGGCACGCAGGATAATTTGGCCGCTGCAGAAATTAGATTACTACAAGGTAAAATAGCATAATTATTCATTCATACGATAATAAAATCCCTGCTGGTATTGTGACTTAATCAAAAAGATTTCAGTAGTTTACGCCATGAAAAATGGACAGTACATCGAAGAAAGTGTATAGTTTCCAAGCTGCCCTTTGCTCTTTAGATTTAGAAAAAGGGGAGGTGTTGGGGCAATTTGAGGTTGCACCAATAAATTAAGAATGGCGCATAAAAAAAGCGCAAAGTTCATCATTTATGGAGGGATATATGATTAAAGCTGTTCAGGCAGTATTAGGGTTAGGATTGCTTTGTTTGGCTGCTACGCAAGTAGCAGTGGCGCAAGACATTTCTAAATTACCGCGTGTAAAACAAGAATTGGTGGCTCCACCAAATGTACCTGTGCACGATCAGGTTAGCAAAGGGCCTAAGATTGTTGAAGTACGCATGGAAACCACAGAAAAACTGGTGGAAGTTGCGCCTGGTGCAAAAGTATGGGGTTTAACTTTCAATGGTAGTATTCCTGGTCCGCTCATCGTAGTGAATGAAGGCGATTATGTTGAATTAACATTAGTCAACCCAAAAACCAGCACGCTGGCACATAACGTGGATTTCCACGCATCAACGGGTGCATTGGGTGGCGCTGGTTTAACCCTAGTACAACCTGGTGAAGAAGTCGTGTTGCGCTGGAAAGCGATTAAACCGGGCGTATTTGTTTATCATTGCGCACCAGGTGGAACCATGATTCCTTTCCACGTTATTTCTGGTATGAGTGGTGCGGTTATGGTATTGCCAAAAGGTGGCTTGAAAGACGCAAAAGGCAAGCCATACACCTATGATCGTGCTTATTACATCGGCGAGCAAGATTTCTATCTGCCAAAAGATGACAAAGGCAATTTCAAAACCTACGGTTCACCAGCCGAAGGCATGGCTGATATGCTGAAAGTGGCAACAGGGCTTATTCCAACTCACGTTGTATTCAATGGTGCTGTTGGGGCACTGACAGGCGACAACGCATTAAAAGCCAAAGTGGGCGAGAAAGTATTGTTTATTCACTCACAAGCTAACCGTCCTTCCTATCCGCACTTGATTGGTGGTCATGGTGATCTGTATTGGGTCGGTGGTTCATTCAGCGACATTCCTTTGACCAGCCAGGAAACCTGGTTTGTACCAGCCGGCTCAGCTGTTGCTGCAGCGTATGAGTTCAAACAACCAGGACTCTATGTATACCTCAGTCATAACCTGATTGAAGCTGTATTACTGGGTGCTGCTGCTCATATGAATGTTGAAGGCAAATGGGATGATGATCTCATGACCCAAGTTAAAGCACCAAAGAGCTTTGATGCAAAAGCTGCAATGGATCACTAAGATTTGATTTAGTGTATCGTTGAAATGGTAACTAAAAAGCCTCAACCGATGGGTTGAGGCTTTTTTTATTTATGTAATTATAAATACGCACTTCATATTCTTCATTTATTGTTGAACAGCACAATTCTATGTCAATTAAATCGCATATTCGTACGATTCCGCATTATCCACATCATGGAATCATGTTTCGTGATATTACGACTTTACTGAAAGATCCTATTGGGCTGCGTACAACCATTCAGGAAATTGCAAACCGATACATCAATATGGAGATAGACAAAGTCGTAGGGATTGAATCGCGTGGCTTTATTATTGGCGCGCCTGTGGCTTACCAGTTGCATAAGGGCTTTGTGCCTATCCGTAAGCAGAATAAACTTCCGGCAGAAACGATAGGAAGAGATTACCAATTGGAATACGGTAGTGATCGAATTGAAATCCACGTAGATGCTATACAGCCAGGAGATCGGATACTTCTCATCGATGATCTGATTGCAACGGGTGGAACCGCAGAAGCTGCCGTGGGCCTTATACACGACATGGGTGGAGAAGTCGTTGAATGCTGTTTTGTAATTGATTTGCCGGATGTGGGCGGCCGGGCTCGGTTGGAGAATTTAGGGTGTAAGGTATTTTCGTTATGTGAGTTTGAAGGCGGCTAGCCTATTACATTTAACTATAACTGTTAAACAACCCTAGCGAAGGGTTGACAGTATTTTCTCGTGAATGCCGTCAAACCCACCGTTGCTCATGACTAAAATATGATCGCCAGGCTTTGTGATTGCGGAAATATTTTGTACGAGTTGATTCAAATCATCAAAACTATGCGCTTTTCTTCCTAATGGACCCATAGCTGCTTTGGCCCATTGCGAATCGCGAGTGAAGCAAAAAACTTGATCGGCTTCCAGTAAGCTGTCTGCAAGATTATCTCTCCATACACCCATTTTCATGGTATTTGAACGTGGTTCTAATATCGCAATAATTCTTTGCGTGCCGACATGGCTTCGTAAGCCATTTAATGTTGTTTGAATAGCGGTAGGGTGGTGTGCGAAATCATCATAAACAGTAATGCCGTTCACGGTGCCGCGCTTTTCCATGCGACGTTTAACATTCTTAAATTGTGCTAATGCAGCAATTCCAGTCTTGACGGGTACTCCGGTATGCCGGGCGGCGATCAGAGCAGCTAATGCATTCATGCGATTATGTTCGCCTAACAAATCCCAATGCAAGCAGCCTTGATAGGTTTCGTTAAGAAAAATATCCATATAATCGTTTGATTGTGACTCTGAATGCCAGCCGGTTTCTGTGCCAAATGTTTCAACGGGTGTCCAGCAGCCTTGTTCTAGAACACGTCTTAAATTTACATCATTTCCGTTTGCAACAATCAAACCGTTATTGGGAATAATGCGAACAAAATGATGGAATTGACGTTCAATGGCAGAAAGATCCGGGAATATATCGGCATGGTCGAATTCAAGGTTATTTAGAATTGCAGTTCTGGGATGATAATGAACGAATTTAGAGCGTTTATCGAAAAAAGCGGTGTCGTATTCATCTGCTTCGATAACAAAAAAAGGTGAGATATCTGCAGGATTCAAATTGGAATCCTGGGCAGGTAATGGCATATTGCCAATCCTTGCTGATATGCCAAAATTTTCAGGAATTCCGCCAATTAGGAATCCTGGATTCAAGCCAGCATACTCTAAAATCCAGGCTAACATGGAGCTGGTTGTCGTTTTTCCATGCGTTCCAGCAATGGCAAGCACCCAGCGATTTCTCAGAATATTTTCTGATAACCACTGCGGGCCTGAAATATAAGGAAGATTTCGGTTGAGTATCTCTTCCATCAATGGATTTCCGCGAGTAATCACATTGCCAATTACAAATATATCCGGCTGGATTTGGATTTGTTCTGGTGAAAAGCCTGCTATTAATTCGATACCTTGAGATTCGAGCTGTGTACTCATCGGTGGATAAACATCTTGATCGCAGCCTGTTACTTTATGTCCAGATTCACGTGCAATGGCTGCTATTCCACCCATAAAAGTGCCACAAATTCCAAGTATATGAATATGCATGATCAGTTTGAAAATTCTTGATTATATTTCACAGACACAACTAATATGATTGATAGTCTTTTAGAATTATAGTCTATTGCGTAATGCAAGATGGGTAGTTGTTAGCAGCTTCTTCCTTATTTAGCTGTTTAGGGAATTGCGCTGGTATCTGTAATTCTTCTATAAATTCAATATGCAAAATTTTGTGAGAAATAATCTATCAATTGATCCAATTTATCGGGGCCGATTTGCGCCATCGCCAACCGGGCCGCTGCATTTTGGTTCCTTGGTAGCGGCTGTGGGCAGCTATCTCGATGCAAAATTTCATCATGGCAGATGGCTGGTGAGAATTGAGGATGTTGATTCACAACGCAAAGTAACTGGCGCAGCGAGAGAAATATTGTCTACGCTTGAAAGATTGGGTATGGAGTGGGATGAAGAAGTCATCTACCAAAGTCAACGCGCTGAAGCCTATCACGAAGCTTTGAATGTTCTGAGTAAACAAGGTCTGATTTATCCCTGTATCTGTTCAAGAAAAGAAATTTCTGATTCCAGCATTATAGGTCTGAGCGGGCCTATTTATCCAGGGACTTGCCTTAAGAATCCAGCTTCAGTAAAAAAAGCACATGTACTTCGCATCCAAACAAATGATGATTCAATTCAGTTTGAGGATATTTTAAAAGGCGCTAATACTCAAAAGCTCAGAAGTGATGTGGGAGATTTCGTCTTGCGCAGAGCCGATGGAATTTATGCCTACCAATTAGCCGTAGTGGTAGATGATGCGGCACAAAATATAACACATGTTGTACGTGGTGCAGATCTTCTAGACTCTACCCCGCGCCAAATATTTTTGCAGCAATTATTGGGCTATCCAATACCGCAATATTTGCATTTGCCAGTGGTAACGGATGCGAAGGGTGAGAAGCTCAGTAAGCAAACAAATGCAGCTCCAGTCAATATATCGAATGCATTAACGCAATTAGTCGATGCATTACATTTTTTAGGTCAAAAACCACCTGCAGAAATTTTAGAAGGCGATATTTCGTCTTTCTGGCAATGGGCCAAACAAAATTGGTGTGTAAATCTGATTCCTCATTAATTTCACCATCGATAATGCCGAATCGATTTAAAGTAGAGCGCTAAGCTTAACATTTGTGCTAGTCTGTAACCCTTAAAGCATCGTACAGATTTAAGTTGTAATTGCACAATTGCTCATAATGATCAACCAATTTGGTTGATGACCCATTGAGAAGAGATTAATGTCTTTCATGCATATCAGGTAAGGAGTTGCTGTGGCTTTTTTGCCGTTTAATATACCAAAACAAAAAAGATTGAAAGTAGTGATTGTAGGCGGAGGGTATGCTGGCGTTGCTGCATTAACAAATCTTTTGCAATATGCACCCGATACTGATATCACGATTATTGATCCCAAAACGCAACATATAAAAATTACTCATCTACATGAGACATTCCGATATCCCATAGCAGATTTGCTGGTTCCATTTACAGAAATAGAAAATCGTTACGGCTGCCGGCACATTGTAGCGTCGATAAATTTTGATCCGGATATGCTACAAGAATGCCAGGATAAAAAACAACTGATTCTCAATGAAGAAGTTTTAAATTTTGATTACCTGATTATTGCTTCGGGTTGTGAAAGTAGAGCTGTTGATTCGATAAGAAAAGATAATATTTTGAGTTTGCAGGACTTCACGATTGCAAATGGATCAGATTTGTTAATAAAATTACTAAACCAAGGCAATTCATCTGAACAATCTATTTCTGTTGTGGGTGGAGGAGCAACGGGTATACAGTTTTTGTTTGAAATAAAACAATTTCTTAATCGAATTAAAAGCAAAGCTGGATTACGCCTGGTTCATTCGGGTGAACATGTACTGGAGCAATTTCCTGATGGGTTCGGTTGTTATGTCGAATCTTGCATGCGTGATATGGATATTGCTTTTTACCCCAACACCTATTATCGTGAACAGCAGGATGGTCAAATTTTACTGACAGAGAAACAAACAAAAAAACAGTTTGAGTTAGCTTCTAGCCTGTCCATTTTGTTTTTAGGTAAGAAACAACAAAATATTTTTACCGCAAATGCTTTCGGGCAGGTTATAGTTAATCAGGAGCCGTTGCAAAATATTTTTGTGGCAGGTGATTGTTCTTATTATCAATCGTTAGGTTCGAATACATTAACAGCACAGTCAGCTGTTCGGAAAGGGAAGTTAGTCGCACGCAATATTCTGCGGCATTCCGGTTTTCCAGGACTACTTGAGCCTTACCTCCATCATGAACTAGGCTATGTAGTGAGCCTTGGGTCTTCAAATGCGGTAGGCTGGCTGGTTTCGGAAGGCAATTTGATCACAGGAATTCCAGCTTTGACAATTAAAGAACTGGTTGAAGCACAATATGACTTATTATTGGCAGGAATAGATACTTATTTGGTTTAGCAAATACTACGCAGGAGGCATGACAATGCTTGGTTTGTTCAAAGATACCCCTGTAATTGGCAAGGCCAATACAATAATCCAAACGCCCAGTGAAAAGCTTTTTAATTTTATTGGTAACGATTTGCTTATTAACTATCCCAGATGGTCACCGGAGGTTAAAGAATTGGAGAAACTCACCGATGGACCGATAAAATTGGGGACACTATGCCGTCAAGTGCGCATTGATCAGGGCAATCGCTCTGAATCGACATTCAAAGTTAAATTTTTTGATGTAGGGGCACGTATTTGTTTTGAAGGTGTTTCTAATCCTTATCGATGTGACTATGTGATTGAATCAGTCAACACTTCAGATAGCCGGATAACATTTATCTTCGAGCTGCTTAGTCTCGATTTACATGTAAGGCCATTTGAAAAGCTGGTACGCATTGCTGTTCAAGACGGAACGGAACGGACTGTCAAGAACATCAAGAAATTAATTGAAGCAGATTAGGTTGATTTCAAGTAATCGGCAGTCCCCGCATGAGAGTATTTATTTAGCCAACAATTGATTAACCTGGAGAGAAAATCATGGATTTTATCGTTGAGAAAGACCCTGGATTGATTCCACAAGTATTGTCCAAGATTCTTGATTCATGCGTAAACGGGGTGTCACTGGCTGATCCTGATCAAGAGGATATGCCATTGGTTTATGTTAATAAAGCTTTTGAGACAATAACTGGTTATACGTTAGCGGAAGTGGTAGGTAAGAATTGCCGTTTTTTACAGGGAAAGGAACACGACCAAACAGAAGTTAATAAATTGCGAGAAGCCATAAAGGATAGGAAATCAGTAGAAGTAACGCTGCATAATTATCGTAAAAATGGCGAATTATTTTATAACCATTTGCTAATGTCGCCACTTTTTGATTCCAACGGGAATTTACTCTATTTCCTGGGTGTTCAATTAGATGTTACCCCGAAAATTCGGGCAGAAGAGGAGATTAAAGCATTGAAGGAGCAACTTGCAATACTTAGAAAATGAGGATCTAAGTGATTTTGAGTGGGTAAGCTAGTAGTAGTCAGTCATTAAAAAACAAAATGATGCCAGATAATCTTAAAGTTTGTTATTAAGAGGTTTTTGTTCGAGAGAAATATACCTGCTTATCATTAAATACAAAGTTAATCTGAGTGATGATGAAAGACAAATCTTGCAAGCCGTAGTGCAAAAAGGCAAGAACGCTGCACGCAGCCAAACACGCGCTCGCATTCTGCTCAAGGCCGCTGAGGGCTCGCGAGACAAAGACATCATAGATGCGCTGAATGTCTCGCCGTCGATGGTGGCAAAGACGCAACAGCGCTGCGTTGAGGAAGGGCCGGAAGCGGCCTTGAAAGATCATCCGCGTCCCTGAAAGGCGCCAAAACTCAGCGACAAACAGGCAGCTCATCTCATTGCGGTGGCCTGCAGCGATGCGCCCGATGGCCATAACCACTGGACACTGCGCCTGCTGGCGGACAAAGTAGTGGAATTAAATTACGCCGATTCCTGCAGTTACGAAACCATTCGCCAACTTTTAAAAAAACACGCTTAAACCCTGGCAAAAACAGGAATGGTGCATTCCAGAGTTAAAGATGGGTTAGCATTTTAATCACCGTTTCGACCAGAAATATAGCGCCATTTTAACACTTCCGGTCGTTTTTATCATTAATAATCAGAACATTTATAACTAATATCAAGTGCTTGTGAATATTGCAGGGCCGACTAATTAGCTTCCAGAATTATCAAGCAACAAAATTTACTTACTTTCTCTGCTGTTTTTCTTTTTATGCTCTAATGCTTGCCATACTGTTCTGACATCAACAAGCTCATGTTGAATCAGCACTGTAATGGCAATCTCTTCAATAGCTGCATAAAGGCAGAATAAAGCAGCAATTCTAAAGGGCCAGTCGAGCAAGCCGGTAAAAAGTAAAATATAGCTTAATACAGTTATAGCTACTGCGAGTTTAACACTCCATGTGTGATAACTAATAACGCTATGAAATTTGATAAAACCAACGATTACTGGCAAAGTAAAACTAAGAACAATGATAATAAAATAAAGTTTCTCTCGTAGCATGATGTCCGGCCACAATATCCAGGCACAGATTGCCATTGTTGAATAGATTATGAAATCACCCCAACTATCAAGGTGCGAGCCCATCGTAGTTATTTGGTTTAATATTCTGGCAAGAAAACCATCGAGTACGTCGGTAAATACTGCAAATAACAGTGTCCCAATAAACCAATAGGGTTGTTGAGTAAATGCAAGGTAAAATAATACTGGTGCCATCAATATCCGGATTAAGCTAACCAGGTTAGGAAGATTAACTATTTTATCTTTAGCATTATTCATAATAACAGCCTTCAAATAATTAGAGCTTACTCAGAAATTCAGCGATCAGTTATGCACTGCCAAATAGAAATTCCGGTTTGAGATGAATTGGCAGTCACGCGCAAGCAAACCAAACTCCTCTGGGCATGCTCTTTTTTGTCGCCCACAATGCCATTTTGACAGCAAAACTCCTTAGGCCAATAAAAACCCGCACCAAGATGAGCAGATTCATGACCAGGAAGATGCTAAATATTATTTATATTAAGATTGGGCTATCCTGCGAAGGCATCACTTAGCAATTTATTGATAAAGCGATTTTGATTTATCAAACCTTGGAATAAGAACAAAAAAGCTGCAATGTTTAGACAATTTATCGGCTACCCATTATTCTAAAATTGGTTTTTAAATAATTTAATCGCCAGTTTGTAATTTAGCAAGGGAGAAGAGTATGCCGAGTATTACGAACGATTACCGCATTGATGCTGTGCTCGCTGGCAGTGACATTCGCTGGGATTCCGCAGAATCAGGCAAACCAGTGGCACTGACTTACAGTTTCATGTCAGCACTGCCGGTTTATACTGATCCGTCTCAGGACGGCAATCACTTCAGCGTCATGACCGATGAGCAGAAGGTTGCGGTTCGAGAGATTTTAACCACGTTTTCCTCGCAGTTTGAACTTAGCTTCACAGAAGTAACCGATTCTGCGGCATCCTACGGTCAACTCCGGTTTGGCAATAATACACAAACCACAACAGTCGGCTATGCTTACTATCCAGACAAATCAGCTGGTGATAATGCAGGAGATCTGTACATCAACAATTCACCCGAAGCCTCGCAAACAACCCATGTCGTCTATGGCACCAATGCCTATTCGACACTGATTCATGAAATTGGGCATACCCTCGGACTTAAACATCCTGGCGATTACAATGCTGCAGCTTCAGGGGGAGATGCCAACGAAGGTCCCTACCTAACGGGTGTAGAAGACTCTGAGTTGTATAGCATCATGTCTTACACAACACAAAGTCAAGGACTTGAACGGATCAATCTGGCACCGTACGATCACGCCGCCTTGTCCTACCTATACAATGCAAAACTGCTTAATACAGGCGACAATTCTTACACATTGACTGAGGAAAGCGGCCAAGTTGTTCAGACAATCTATGATGATAGGGGTAATGATACGCTTGATGCATCGGGAATAAATACGCCAGTAACCCTCAATCTCAATGTTGCTGCGCCCGGCACACTCAGCTCCGTTGGCCTTACGCCAAATGGACAAGCTGCTGAAAATAATTTATCACTCGGATTGAATACGTTAATTGAACGTGCGATTGGCGGCACTGGCAACGATAAATTAATTGGAAACAGCTCCAGCAACACTTTAATCGGCAACAATGGTGATGACACCTTAGTCGGACAACTGGGCACAGATACGATAATTGGTGGCGAAGGTTCGGATATTTTTGGTTTATCCAATGTAGGTAATTACTTTTTTCAGGATTTCATTCCGGGTGTGGATAAAGTCGGATTTGATACGCAGCTAGGCATTCAGAATTTTGCACAACTATCACCCTATATTACCGGTATCGATACCCAAGGTGAGGATGTCGTGGTGCATTTTGTAGACGATGTAGCCAGCATTACATTTGTCGGCGTATTACAGCGATCCACTGCACTATCAGTGACTGATGTGATATTCCAGGCTTTTTAATTTATACTGGCTCAAGTCTGAGCCAGTATAAATTGATCAATCTAGACAACCTGTTTCAGGTCCCTGCCCTATTGCCCAATCGGATCAACACGGAAAGTCTCTCCGCAATTGGAACTGCTCTGTACCGGTGCATTAACAATCAATTTCTCAAGATCAGCACCTGGGGTAAGATCAGCAATCAGGCTTAATTGAATTTCCACTAACATTCCCTGATCGCAATTTAATTTAATTCGATCCCGAGCTGTAGATCCCAGTACGGCGGCTACCCGAATGAGAAAATCTTCAGTACGAACTTGCTGGCCTATTTTGCGGTTCATAAAATATGCCATACCGGAATCATTGAACTGACGGGCCAAATCCACTGACAAATCAAAAAATTCTTCCGTCGACTTAGCGGCTTGACAGGTACCATGTTTATGCCATTCATGGCGCTCAAGACAAGAACCTGCTGTTACACTAGGCATGACCTCCGCTAATGAAGTTTGAGAAGTTGAATTTAATTTAATTTCTGGATAATCACAGAAATTTTGTTTCTGAGCCTTGACATCGCCGCAAAAGGCATAATGCGTGCCACAGCTCTTTTTGTTAGGCCACAAACCGTGCAAAGTAAAATGTTTGGCCTGATAAACCTGCGGATCGGTGATTTTACATTCAGGTTTTTGTGGTTTAGTTTCACAGAAAGCGGGTTGCCACGACAGTGCGAGAACATGACTATCAGCCTCGCCAGCAACACCGCAACTATTGCCGTCTCCACCGTTTCCTGCTCCCCCTCCCGTCACCTGAGCCTGACCACATTCAGCGCTGATCCAACGCTCCCTCGGATTGGCCGCAGGCAGAACAACCCGGTACCAGCTAGCATGATCTGGTTTATTCGCTTCGATAATGTCGTATTTTTTATCCGCCTGAATCTGCGTATTGTCTGGATTGGTTAATTTATTTTTTGAAACATAGGCTGGACAAGATTGCTGCGCAGAGAAAACACCTATAGTTTTATCCGCCCTAGCCGGATGAACATAACTGATCACCAATGAAATCAGAAGAACCTGAAAAACATTGATCTTTCGTAGAGATATCATTTCTTTTTCTCCTCTATAATTAGGCAAGAATAAAAAGCAAAAACAAGATCAGTATAATCTCCTTCAGATCTCCTGTAACCGACCAACGCTACCATTTACAGTGAGATTGGAATCAATATCATTGAACATCGCAACAAAACCTTGTAGTTTTACTAATAACTTCGCGTACTTCTCTTCTTTGAAGCGAAGGATCGATTCGTCTCTTTTTGCACGGGATGTGAACAAAAATGCCAATAATGCACCAAGTGCGGCGCTTGCTATTGAAACAAGGGCAATAAACCATTCTTTCATATGAATAACGAACTATAAAATCAAACCCAAACTAATCCACTAAGCCTATCAAGTCAATATAGAAATGACTATTACTAACCCTGATGATTCGCTTTACCATAACTCCAATACAACATAAGCCCAGTAAAAATCATCCCGCCAAACAAATTCCCCGCAATCACCGGCAACCCATTCCATAACCACCAATCCGCGATGGTAATATCCGCGCCCAGTAAGATACCGGCCGGGATCACGAACATGTTGACGATGGCGTGCTCGTAGCCGAGGCCGAAGAAGGTCATGATCGGCAGCCACATCGCGGCGATTTTGCCGACTGTGGCGGTGGAAGTGAATGCCATGACGGCGCCCAATGTCACCATCCAATTACACAGCATTGCGCTGGTGAAGGCGGTAATCGTACCATTCAGGCCGAGCTTGGCGTATTCAAGTGTTTTGGTTTCGGCGATGGTGATGGTTCGTTGCAGCGCGGGAATGGTTTCCGGGTCGATCGTTCCCATTTTGGTCGCCACGATGCAATACAAATATGCATACGTGACGCTGCCGATCAGGTTGCCGGTCAGCACCCACGTCCAGTTCCTGAACAAATGACTGAAGGGTGTTCTTTGGTTTTTGACGGCAATCGGAATCAGCGCGAAATTGCCGGTTGCCAATTCCAATCCAAGCAGAACGATCATGACAAACCCCACCGGAAACACCAAAGCGCCGGCAATCCCCCAACCTGTTTGCGTTGCCGCCAAAATCGCCAGCGTGGTGGCATAACCGAGAAAGGCACCTGCCAGAAAACCACGAATCAGCAACTGCTTGACCGGTAGACTCGCTTTCTTAGCACCAGCCTGCAACATGTTTTCGACGATTTCTTCCGGTTTCACATACGCCACGGCATTGACTCCTTATGCAAATAACTTCAAATCAGAAGCCTGCGATTTTAGCGCATAATCACGCTGAATCGATGACGAGCGTTACTCCGGGTTTAGCGGTTCAGGTAAAAAAAGTTGCAGCAGATCGTTGAGAAAGCGCCTTCCTAAGACGGTGGGTTTAATGCGGTGATGGTCATGCACGAGTAAGCCGCGTTGTTCGGCTTCATCCAATTGCTTCTGAACGGCGGTAATCGGTAGGCCGGTACGTTCCTGAAACACAGCCGTTTCAAACCCGCCGGTGAGCCGCAGCGCGTTCATCATAAATTCAAAACCCCGGTCTGCGGGGGTTAGTATTTGTTGCGTCTGGATTAACGATTCTACTGCATTGGCTTTGGCCAGATATTCTTTCGGTTGCTTAGTGCGCATCTGCCGCACGATCTTATCGGCAAAACTGATTTTGCTGTGCGCGCCTGCACCAATGCCGAGATAATCACCAAATAACCAGTAATTCATGTTATGGCGTGACTCTTTCCCTGCCCGTGCAAAGGCCGAAGTCTCAT
>NZ_JAKFWH010000034.1 GCF_021731985.1 Nitrosomonas sp. | reverse complement strand
AACAAAGGGAGTTATGTAATCAAGAACCTCTGAACCCAGCCGTCCCGCAATACGCATTTTTTCAATTTCTTGCGGTGTTTTTATCGATACCGTCATTATTGTCTTATTGATTATTCAGTGATAGCTATTGAAAATAGCTGCGATTTCTAAGAATTTAAAATAACCTCTGATTATCCTGCTTCAACGTTGTCTATTATAAACGTTCACATTTACCTTGCGCCAATTGCGTGTCATCAAATTGTTCGACTAATTTTTGCATCTGCTCTTTAATCCGATGCGTTGGATTATGAATTACAATTTTTTTGAGTATAACGCTACGGTCTTCTATCTTAGCATTTGTAATTCCTTTTTTTTCAATCTCTCTGAATTGTTTCAGCGCATCCTTTTGATCATAAAACATGCCGAGCGAAATGGCATTCTCCCATTTGCTGTCATCTTTTACACGAAAACTGACAATACCAAGATTTCGTAATTTGTTAATCTCGCGATTAGCCGCTTCTTTATTCGGAAATCGTGGAATATATAGCCAATACATAATGGTATCTACGGATTCTTCCTGACTATAAAACAAATCCGGAAATAATTCTGCAAGCACCTTTTCAGCATACCGTATTTGCTCTTCATAAAAATTACCCCATACCAGACAATCCTCATGCGCTGGCACCAATATTATTTTTTCAGGATTAACTAATACCGGCGCACTGGTTGCATTTTGCTCAGCAAATTGAAGCCGTATGCCAATCTGATAGGCTATATTAATAATCAGTAAAATAATAAAGATTATTTTCATTGAAAAATAAAATATTAAATGATGGAGATTAACTTAATTTTGTTGTTAACGGTCTTGTGCCTTGCTAAAATATACCGTTAATTCTCAAACCTACCAACTTTTGATTGCCTTTTAAACGGAATAGAAATATGAAAATGATTAAGAATATGGTAATGCTCGCAGCACTCACAATGACTGCACCGCTCGCAGCCGAAACAACAGACACCGCGAATACTGCTCCGGCAACTGTTGCAGAAATCGCATCTGGCGTATGTGCAGGCTGCCACAGTGCCGATGGCAACAGTGTCATTCCGATGAATCCTATTTTGGCTGGACAACAAGCTGAATATATCACCAAGCAGTTGATGGATTTTAAAGCAACTGAAAGTGCTCCAGCGAAACGTAACAGTCCTATCATGTCTTCGATGGTCGCCGCACTTTCGCCGGAAGACATGAAACAACTGGGTGCCTACTACGCCAAACAAAAAACAGCTCCAAGTCAAGTTGCTGTTGAAGATCAGAAACTACTTGAGACTGGAAAACTCATTTATCATGGCGGCAGTATCGCAAATGGCGTTCCCGCTTGTGCAAGCTGTCATGGCCCCAATGGATCCGGTATTCCACCGCGCTATCCTGCAATTGCTGGACAACATGCCGAATACACGTTGACACAATTGCAGTTGTTTAGTGCGGGCGATCGTGCAAATGATAAGGATGTTATGCAACAAGTGATTACTCGCTTGAACGGATATGAAAAACGAGCCGTTTCAGCTTATATTTCCACGATGCGTTAGACCTTTAACAAACGCTGATTTGGTTAGGTGAAAAGGCGGCATTTGCCGCCTTTTTTATTAGCTGCACGCCAGTCAGCGCTACTCAGACTAATTTTCTTACCAGTTTTTAAATATTTTCTCTGCAGCTGACAAGGTTTTCTCTAACTCATTATCGCTATGCATTGACGATACGAAGCCAGCTTCAAATGCCGATGGTGCAAAATAGACTCCTTCGTCTAACATCGCATGAAAGAACCGATTAAAAGCTTCCTTATCGCATTGCATCACTTCAGCAAAGCTAGTGGGAATATTCTTTCTAAAATACAGCCCAAACATACCGCCGACCGATTGCGCACAAAAATCTATACCATGATTACTTGCTGCCGCTGTCATACCGTCAACCAACTGCTGCGTCCTTTTTCCTAATTTCTCGTAAAACCCGGGCGCTTGCACTTGTTTTAGCGTAGCCAATCCAGCCGCAACTGCCACCGGATTACCGGAAAGCGTCCCTGCCTGATAAACCGGACCCAATGGCGCCAAGCATTGCATGATATCGCGGCGCCCGCCAAACGCAGCCATCGGCATACCACCACCAATCACTTTACCTAATGCAGTCAGATCGGGCTTAATCTGATAAAGCCCTTGCGCGCACCCAAGGCCGACACGGAATCCCGTCATGACTTCATCAAATATCAGAACACTGCCAGATTGCGTACACAACGTCCTTAATTTGGCAAGAAAATCCGCCTGGGGGGCAACCAGATTCATGTTGCCGGCAACCGGCTCAACGATCACTGCAGCAATTTCCTGCCCCCATTTGTTAAATGCTTCTTCAATGCCGGGTATGTCATTGTAATCCAGAACGATCGTATGCCCGGCGGTTTCAGCCGGTACACCGGCAGAACTCGGATTCCCGAAAGTTAATGCACCAGATCCCGCTTTAACCAGCAAAGAATCATCGTGACCATGATAGCAGCCTTCGAATTTAATGATTTTGCTTCTGCCGGTAAACCCGCGTGCCAGTCGAATCACGCTCATCCCCGCTTCCGTACCGGAGCTAACCAATCTGACTTGTTCGATGGAAGGAACCAACTGACAAATCAATTTTGCAATGTCCAGTTCTGCTTCCGTCGGCGCGCCAAAGGTTAAGCCATTTTGTGCTGCTAGCTGAACTGCTTTCACCACATCCGGATGCGCATGGCCAAGAATCAAGGGACCCCATGATCCCACATAATCGATGTACGATTTACCATCAGCATCCCAAAAATATGCACCTTCCCCGCGTTGAAAAAAAATAGGCTCGCCACCTACCGATTTAAAAGCGCGAACCGGAGAATTAACCCCGCCTGGAATATATTGCTGGGATTGCTCAAATAATTGATGATTGCGTGAAGTCATTTGGTTACTCTTGATGAAAATTATAAATAAAAACCAGTTATAAAGATGTTATTACGTTTCTGCAAATAATTGCGCATACTGTGCTGCTTTTACCTTAATGTTTTCGGATTGAAACAAATCATTACAAACGGCTATTGCGGCACATCCGCTTTGAATAACCTCTCTGGCATTAGTCAATCGAATGCCGCCAATCCCGACAATGGGAATAGTTATTTTCTGTTTGGTTTCACCGATTAAATTCACCGTGACAGAAACGGTATTGGGCTTAGTCAATGAAGGAAAGAAAGCACCAAAGGCAACATAATCCGCCCCTTCTTTTTCAGCCTGAAGCGCCAAATCCAGATTGTTATAGCAGGAAGCGCCGACAATTTTATTGCATCCCAATTGATTTCTTACATGTAATAGGGATGCGTCCTGCTGACCGACATGCAATCCGTCCGCATCAATCTCAATGACTAGGTCAAGGTAATCGTTGATAATCAAAGGAACTCTGTACGCTCTACACAACTGCAACAACAATCCGGCTTGCTCTCTCAACAAAACTTTGTTTGCTGATTTATTACGGTATTGTATGAGTTGCGCCCCGCCTTCCAATACTTGTCGCGTCTTATCAAGCAGATCAATTGTATTTTCAAGCTCTGGGGTAATCGCATACAACCCGTTAATTTTCGGGTTTCTCACTGGTCAACCCTTCATCCTCGTTTTCTATTTCTTCTATATCTTTAGCCCAGAAAAGTCTGTTCGGGATATATTGCCCCATTCCAGGACGAAACCCGGCTTGCAGCGTGTGCCAGGTGTAATCCTGCGCTTCAATGATGCTTTCGCTGACAGACAATCCATTGGCTAATGAAGCTGCTATCGCCGACGCCAAAGTACAACCCGATCCATGATAAGTATTCTCAAGTCTTTCCCATTCATCGGTGCGCACAATACCATCAGCCGCAAACAATGTATTTATCACGTACGCTGAATTTTCATGCGTGCCCGTTATTAAGACATATTCGCACCCCATTCGCAGCAATCTTTGTGCACAAAGACTTAAATCCAATTTGACTTCATTGGCGTCATTTTCTTGATGTGCAAGGTGCCTGGCTTCCAGACTGTTAGGGGTTAATATCGTAACTTGCGGCAATAATAATTCGCGCATCGCATCGATCATTTCTTCGTTTGCCAGCTCATCCCCGCGACCCGAGGTTAATATCGGGTCCATGACCAAAGGAATATGGGGATAATCCGAAATAATTTCTGCAATGGCAGCAATAATCTCAACGCTGCCTAATAAGCCAATCTTAAAGACATGAACAGGCATATCTTCCAATACCGCCCGCGCCTGATCAGCGACCCATTCAGGATCCAGCGGCATTACATCGTCGACACCGGCCGTATCCTGAACGGTTATAGCCGTTACAATTGATAATGGGTGGCACCCCATACTGGCAATGGTGAGGATATCAGCCTGTAGGCCTGCTCCACCACTGGGGTCATTGGCTGCAAAAGAAAGTACAATTGGGGGTGGCTGTAACATGCATTAATACCGTAAAATATCATTTTAACCTAAAAGGAAATTGCTATCTATCATGCCTACCGAAGAGAATCGTAATTACAATCGTTATATGTGTTTAATTTGCGGCTTTATTTACGATGAAGCCCTAGGATCTCCGGATGAAGGCATTGCACCGGGCACACGCTGGGAAGATGTGCCGATCAATTGGACCTGCCCGGAATGCGGTGCGCGTAAAGAAGATTTTGAGATGGTAAAAATATAAATGCGCATTCTGCATACCATGCTTCGAGTCGGCAATCTCGAAAAATCTCTTACGTTTTACACGCAAGTATTAGGTATGAAATTACTGCGCCGCAAAGATTATCCCGACGGTAAATTTACACTTGCATTTGTAGGTTATCAGGATGAAGCGAGCGGTACAGCCCTTGAACTGACCCACAATTGGGATACCCCGGCATACAACCTAGGGGAAGGCTTCGGCCACATTGCCATTGAAGTTGATGATGCGTATCAGGCCTGCGAAAATACCAAAAAACTGGGCGGAAAAGTAACACGCGAAGCAGGCCCGATGAAGCATGGCACAACGATTATTGCATTTGTGGAAGATCCCGACGGATACAAAATCGAATTTATTCAGAAGAAAACAGCCTGATGACACAAAACACCAGCGATTAGCGATTTAGCGATACGCTTCTTGCAGGCTATCCATGAAGTAAAAAAATAGTCGGTATCTTGTTGATATCCGGTAAAGAACGCTTCCATTCTTTAACGGATTTTGTGGCGACCAGCTCACTGGAAAAGGTAAGGTGGCTCGCAATACACAAATCCGTGCTGTCAGAACAGACATTAACCAACTGCTCCAGTAATTTCTGATTACGGTAAGGTGCCTCGATAAAAATCTGTGTTTGCTTCAGACTGATTGATAATTTCTCCAACTCCATTATTCTGCTTGCTCGCGCTGTACTCTCAACCGGCAAGTAGCCATGAAAGGCGAAGCGCTGACCATTTAAGCCCGATGCCATCAGTGCCAGCAATATGGATGAAGGTCCGACTAATGGCACGACCGTGATGCCATTTTTATGTGCCAATCTGACTAATTCTGCTCCAGGATCCGCCACTGCGGGACAACCTGCTTCCGACAATAATCCCACATCGTGTCCGGCCAATATTGGATCCAGCAATACCGACAGATCTTTTGGTGACGTATGCTCATTCAAGGTTTGCATGCTTAATTCTTGTATTGAATGCTTACAATCAATCTGTTTCAGAAAGTGCCTTGCCGTTTTAGGATGCTCAACAATGAAATGCGAAATTTCAGCGATGCACTGCTGAACCGCCGATGGCAATGCCCAAGCAATGTTTTCCTGACTGATAGGTGTTGGGATCAGGTAGAGTTTTCCGGTCATCAGAATACTGGTGATTTGAAGGCATGTAACATAAAGTCGAAGCTATACCCAGATTTCCTAGTGGAGAATTCTGGGTACACTCAGTATGAATTCCGGTATCGCGACATCGAAATGTACACCATCTTCAGCCGCCATCTGATAGCTTCCTTTCATAGATCCCACAGATGTTGGGATCACCGTTCCACTGGTATATTCAAAGCTATCACCCGGTTTAAGTAATGGCTGTTCCCCTACGACGCCTAGCCCGCGCACTTCCTGGGTGGTTCCATCCCCATTATTGATGATCCAGTGCCTGCTGATTAATTGACTGGTTACAGTTCCCGTATTCGCAATGGTTATCGTGTAAGCGAATACATGCCTTTCAGCCTCTTCATCGGATTGATCGGGTAGATATACCGTGCGGATATTGACATCAATTTCATATTTTTTTTCTTCAGTCATCATTCTATTCCATACATTTTTTGATAGTGTATCAAGAAATAGTATCAAGCGTATTAGTCAGGATAATTTATGCATTAATTTCCACTCTTTTACGCGCAATCCATCATTTACGGTTAAAATAACGGATTTGTTTATTGGGGGGTTTTCATGTACCGCATTGCACCGAGTATTTTATCAGCTAACTTCGCTAAACTAGGCGATGAAATCACCGCCGTTATTGAATCAGGCGCAGATATTGTTCATTTCGATGTCATGGACAATCATTATGTTCCTAATCTCACCATCGGCCCACTGGTATGCGAAGCCATTCGCCCCGTCACTGATGCAATCATTGATGTACACCTGATGGTTGAGCCGGTTGATCGCATCATTCCGGACTTCGCCAAAGCAGGCGCCAATATCATTTCGTTCCACCCTGAAGCATCCAATCATATTGATCGCACTATTGGTTTGATTAAAGAACAAGGTTGCAAAGCCGGTTTAGTGTTTAACCCAGCCACCCCCCTGCATTATCTGGATCATGTACTCGATAAACTGGATCTGGTTCTCATCATGTCGGTTAATCCTGGGTTCGGCGGACAAAAATTTATTCCTGAGGCATTGAACAAGTTACGTGCTGTCAGAAAACGTATTGACGCGAGCGGGAAAAACATCATGCTGGAGATTGATGGCGGTGTTAAAGTGGACAATATTGCTGAAATCGCCCGTGCCGGAGCGGATACCTTTGTTGCTGGATCAGCTATTTATTCAGCCGGTAAAGACACCGACCCGCATCGTTATGACACCGTTTTAGCAGCATTTCGCGCTGAATTAGCAAAAGTATAATTTTCTAACAATCCTATTTAGCTTATTGCTATTCCGTATATTCAAATGAATCATAGTCTTTCTGGCAACGAAAATGCCGCTGCAAAAAAAATAGAATTTCCGCTAGCGGTCAAAGTGATCATGATCGATCTGGACGGCACGCTGCTTAATACCGCCGACGATCTCGCATTATCTGCGAATCTGATGTTAAAAGATCTGGAGTTACCGGAGCAATCCACAGCAACGATCTGCTCATATATCGGCAAAGGCATACAAAAACTGGTCAAGCGCACATTGACCGGGCAACTGGATGGTGAACCCGATGCGGCCTTATTTGAAAAAGCACTGCCGATCTACGAGAAGCATTACGCCAATAATTTGAGTGTCAACACACGTCCCTATTCGGGCGTTCTCGAAGGTATTAAAGCCTTGCAACAGGCGGGATTTAAGCTAGCTTGCATCACCAACAAAGCGGAAGCATTTACCCTGCCTCTGTTGCGCGCAACCGGGCTATACGATCAATTTGAAATCGTATTGTCCGGTGACAGTCTACCCAGGAAAAAACCTGACCCGATGCCATTAACGCATATTTGTAAGCATTTTGATGCGCAACCGCACGAAGCCTTGCTCATTGGCGATTCACTGAATGACGCCATTGCCGCCAGAGCTGCCGGTTGTCATGTGTTCATTGTTCCTTATGGCTATAACGAAGGACGCGATGTTTACGAGTTGGATTGCGATGCGATTGTCGAATCATTGTTCGATGCATCCAAATTGGTTAAAAGACTGTCTTGAAAACTGAGATGACCGAAACCGAATTTAATGAGCTCGCACAACAAGGATATAACCGTATCCCAATCGTACTGGAAACTTTTGCGGATCTCGACACCCCTTTATCCATCTATCTAAAACTGGCCAACCAGCCCTATTCATATTTATTGGAATCCGTCAAAGGTGGAGAACGTTTCGGTCGATTCTCATTTATTGGTTTACCGGCAACTACACGGATTGAAGCCCGCGGCAATCAAGTTACCACGATCGTTGACGGCAAGTCTGAAACAATCTTAGTGGATGATACTCTGGCATTTGTCGAATCTTATCTGGCGCAATTCAAGGCAGCACCCTGCCCGGCTGGAAAATCCCGTTTCTGCGGCGGTTTGGTCGGTTATTTCTCGTACGATACCGTTCGCTACATCGAGCACAAACTGGCAGGCCATGCAAGACCGGATACGTTGGATACTCCAGATGTTTTGCTGTTACTGTCGGAAGAACTGGCCGTGGTGGATAATTTATCCGGAAAGTTATATCTGATCGTTTATGTCAATCCGGAAAATGAGAATGCCTACCAATCCGGGTGCAAGCGCTTAAAAACTTTATTGGGCAAGCTTCGTCAATCGATAAGTATTCCAATCGAGCAATCTGTTACTTCCGGCGCTGCGGTATCCGAATTTCCTGAAGCCGGTTTCAAAGCCGCAGTTGAGCGGGCAAAGCGCTATATCTATGATGGGGACATCATGCAAGTCGTTTTGTCCCAACGTACCAGTAAACCTTTCAATGCGTCTCCCCTGTCACTGTATCGTGCGCTTCGCAGCCTTAACCCTTCGCCCTACATGTTTTTCTATCATTTGGATGATTTTCATATTGTGGGCGCTTCTCCGGAAATATTGGTGCGCCTGGAAAGCGATACCGTTACTGTTCGTCCGATCGCAGGGACCCGGCCTCGTGGAAAGAACATAAAGGAAGATGCAGAATTGGCAGCAGATTTACTCGCCGACCCCAAAGAACTGGCGGAGCATGTCATGTTAATGGATTTAGGCCGCAACGATATTGGGCGTGTTGCGCAGACCGGAACGGTGGTTGTAACGGAAAAAATGCAAATAGAAAATTATTCGCATGTGATGCACATCGTATCCAATGTGGAAGGCAAGTTAAAACCTGAGCTGACCGCGATCGACGTGCTGCGCGCGACGTTTCCGGCAGGAACAGTCAGTGGCGCTCCTAAAGTACGCGCCATGGAAATCATCGACGAGCTGGAAATATCTAAGCGCGGTATTTATGCTGGTGCAGTAGGTTATCTGGGATTTAATGGCGATATGGATCTGGCGATTGCAATTCGTACCGGTGTTATCAAAGATGGTCAATTGCATGTACAGGCAGGTGCAGGAATTGTTGCCGATTCGATCCCGCAAAATGAATGGATCGAAACCCAGAATAAAGCCAAAGCATTGCTACGTGCTGCAGAAATTGCCGAGAACGGATTGGATAGTAAAATCTGAATCCCCACAGCCTTCTGTGGGGATTCAGCTAGTCTTGATTAGCAAGCATTCACGGGATTTCTTCTATTAAATGGCGATCCCAGAAAGAAATAAATCGTTTGCCGTAAGTCTCTTGTGTTTTCTTCCAGACTTCGTTTATTTGTGGATTTCTTGCCCAATTCTCAAATAATCTTTTCCAACCTTCATTATCTTTATGATTCCAAGTTTCTTCCAAATTCAAATCCAAGTAAACATTCTCCATTAGCTGAATCATTTCGCTACACATATAAAATACCGCGCGATTCGGCACACTTTCAAGGGAACGTAATTCATCAGCCAGTGACTCTAGATTCTTATCGGTACCTAACTGTTTCCAAATGTCCACTAATTGATCAGCATGTTGAATGAATTGTGCTTGATCTACTAACTGTGGCGTGTTGATTTCGTATAACTCTTCTGCAATCTTTACAAATTTATCTCCATCTTTGACTTTATCAAGCAGTCCTTCAGTAATTTCCTTCCCTAAACTTCGATAGCACTCAAATTGATCTTCTGCATAAAATTGATCGCCTGTAGTTTCGTGTGGAAAATCTGGATGGATAGCTTTATATTGTAAAATAGAAGTATTTTCACAACCATTCATCGATGCTTTTAAATAAATAAGATAGCCTGTATCCGGTCCGTCAATATTATCTTTTAGATACTTAATCTTCCCCACTGCCCAACGATCACGACTCCAACCAAGGTTATTTGGTGGTCGAATTCCCCTGGCATCAATGTCAATTTCAGCTATGCCATCTACTTTGCACATACGAATTAATGTTGCCAATCCTTCTAATTGCAGCTGGGGATCGCACTCACCATCGCTGATAATAATTACTTTACATTTTCGCTTAATCAATTCATAAGCAGCTAAGTTCTCAAAATGGCCACCATCGGAAACGGCAAGAAAATTTGATTTCTCATTAGCACAGCCGAACAATTCACTCAATATATACCCAAAACTAAACAAAGGTGATGGATTACGGCAGGCAGATTTGCTTGGATTGGGAAACCACCAACCAAGTCTAGCATTGAACAGAGTCATAAGAAAAGCAACCGGCGTTGAAGTATGATAACCACTATTGGGGCTGGCAGCAGCACCCGACACAGAAATACTTTGACCAAGTGTAGGTTGCGCTTCTTCTCCGCCGTATCTCTTAGTCGGCACATAACCAATAGTCATCATTTCAGTTCTATTTTGATTTTTAATTGAATAAGAACTGCCACTGCTTAGTGGTGTCAGTGTGAAAATACTACTGTGTCGAGTATGTAAGGATAAATCACTTGAGCCGCCAAGATTTAGCGCGCAATTGATGATGTGCAACGGTCCTCGCGGCACCTCCTTTTCATCTAGCAATTCAGCTAGTTTGATATCATCTTTAGCATCAAATCCAGTAAATGGATGTGGTTTACGACCTTCTTTCTGACGGCTTGCTCCTAAAAAACACCGTGTCAGTCGATGTCGATAAAAAGCATTAAGACTAAACTCATTAATATCAACACGCCAAGCAAAAACCGCCACTCCAAAGGCACAGATTACAAGAGCAATTGCAGTTTCTCCAAAACTACCAAATAAAATCAGACAATTAAAATCATAACAACGCACGCTATTTGAATAAGTACCAATTATTAGATGCAGGATTACCGATATAAGTGCAAACAAACCAATAATAAAAACGACCGGAGCAATCTTGGCAATGATCTCTTTAACTTTCGCACTTCCCCCCTTGTTACTTGTCCCGTTAGTATCAGCTGATTTTCCAGCATATAAGCCCGCCAATGTCGTTGTAATCCAAGTTGTATTCACAACAACAAAATGCCAAATGCCATCACTCGCATTGTATTTCTCGATTATCCAAGGACCCAGAAATATAAAGAAAACAACCACCATCCAAGTAAATCCATAAATGGCAAGCCAAGCACCAAAACGACTCCACCATTCTCTAAAATAATCAGTTGATGTCCGGCCCAGCATGCCGATTTGCAGAACAATACCGAATGAAAAGGTGCCAAGTATCGCTGGTGGCATAAAGGCAAATGCTAGGAATTTAGCATAATTATTCCCATCTAACTTCCAGCCCGCCACAACAAATAAAATAGCCGCAATAAGTAACAACGATACTGCGGTTGTTCCTATACCGATGAGCATCCCACTAATTATCTTTGTTGGAAATTTACGATTAACTATAGAAAAATATATATAGAGAAAGGACGATAAAAAAATCCAAGCAAATAATTCAATATTTTCTTTTCCCGTTAAAAAGATAATGTCTCCGAAACTTTTTATTTCTGCACCATCTATATACGCATCGCAGGAACTATGCTCCCAAAACCAAAAACTTGTTCTTATCGCACCTTCTATATAGCCATCGCACGAAATCTGCAACCAGAACCAGATTGTAAGTAAAAAGGTGCCCAGCATTAAAAAAATCACTATCCCCTGAATTGCCCCTTGTCCGATTAGTCTTTCAGGAAAAGAATTAGAATTATTATTATTATTGTTTAAACTATTCAGGCAGTAAATAATCCCAACAGAAGCAAGGAATAGTGGAAGAATTGGAATATAAATTGAATAAGAATTATGTTGCGAGGCCCAATCAAATAATTCAATCACTTCTCTCATTACCAATAATAAGCAAGCTATGGATAATATGATCATGATCTGAATCAGGAGCGTATTCCGTAACCATACAGTCACCATAGACCATGTGTCGGCACTTAATAAACCCATCTTTGGTGATAAGTAGTTAGAATAACGGCGAAGATAAGCAATCGAATCTCTCCATTGCATCCCTTCATCAGTTTTTTTCTCTTTCTCTTCTAACTCCTTCTCTACCGTTTCTCCCTTTTCTTCCTCTTCTCCTGTTTTTCCTTTTAGCCAGTTTTTATTTCTATGACAATTGGCGCTTAACCAAGCACCGATATATCCTCCCCCAGATACAGTGGATAAATAATCGACTTTTTTGAGCAATTTCTTTTCATTTAGTGCTTCCAGCACACCAAGACCAAAAGTGGCACTACGAATACCACCGCCGGATATTGCAAGACCAATTAAAGCTTCCGGTTCGGCTTCTGCATTGTCGATTTCTTGAGGGATCTTATGCCTACGACGTGCTTGAACAAATCTTTTTTCTTGTTCAAATACTTCTTTGAATTCTATGCGCATTGATATCTCCTTACATTAATCTTTATGATCTGATGGATTTTGACTTTGTTCAGTTTTAATTTATCAATAATAAATCTCGAAACAAATTCATTGTTTTTTTAAGAAAAAAGCGACAAAAATATTTGTCTCGCTTACTTCTCAGACTTTCTATCTATTGCCATCACATTACTATGAATATGCTTACATAAATTCTTTATCCAGAAAGTATTTTATTTTAAAAAGAAATGAAATTCTGTGACAAAACACACACATCAACCATGTTGATGTGTTCACAAGTGCAGAACGCGATCCTCATAAGTGAGTTTTATTAGTTCCATTGATGGATTAAAGAGAAGTTCTCAACAAAATTTGATAGCTAATGTGATAAATATCATAGTTCTTTATGACTTGTCATCATAAAATAATAAACGAATAATACCGTGGGAACAAAGTATTGAGATATCAAAAGTGTTACATGAAATGCAGGATGAATATCTTAATAACCTCAATGCAGACGCTTTAGAAGTCGCTTGCATTGTGGCCATGGATAGGCCTGAAAAAGAATTGACTGTTTTTGGCTCGTACTGTAAGGAAAAGGATCTGTTAGGGAAGGGATTAGAAATTCTTGCAAAAACAATAGAGAAAAAATTTAGATTCAAAGAAATGAAATTGCTGCAGAAAACAGGCGAATCCCAAGCTAAAACTTCTTCGTCATTTGTGGTTTTTGATCAAAGACAACCACAAGATATTAAAAGGCTACAAAACAAATTAAATATTATCACTAATGCCGGCATTAGCGAGGATGGCATTTATGGTCCAAAAACTTCAGCAGCAATTCTAAGGAAACGCTGAATAACTCATCGCGCAGTAGAGATCAAGCCGAGTGATCATGTAATATTGCGATAATTTGCCCAATTTTGACCTGAATCGCATCATTTTTTGCATTATTACCCTCATTTCTTGTTTTCAAGGCGCAACTAGGCTGCCTGTTCTGCATAGCCACCGGCGAGCCAACAGCAAATTGGCAAGCCCGAACAGCGAGAACATCTGAGCGGTATTTTTGACCAATCCCTTGTAGC
>NZ_JAKFWH010000015.1 GCF_021731985.1 Nitrosomonas sp. | reverse complement strand
ATGCAATCTCCTGACAAAAGTCAGAAGTTTGGCGCAAGTTGAAATCGATTACAGAAAAATATGTCATTTAGTAATGGTCGTTCAACGAGTTATCATGCGACAATTCTCGAATCTCCGGACACTACTGATGATAAGTGACAAGTTTGCGGTTATTTATGGGAATGGTTCCCACACACCCAAAGATTGCTTGATCGAGTTTCTGTAATTTAGCGAGCAATGTCGCAGCATTTTTTTGATAGCTTTCCTTATTTGCTGGGTCAAGTGTACTGAGATTCTCCTTTATGATTTCAACATACCGCATCACCAATTCAATATTCAACCATAAGTGAGGGTTCGGATGTCCGTGTTCGCGAGGAAAACTAAAATCATACTGCCAATCTTCTTCCTTAAGCGTGCGATTTCCCAATTGTAGGATAGTAGTTTTAGTTTTTTTAACCTTTTCGGCCAATTTCAAAGTAGGCAATTCCAAATCAAGGCCATTCACGATAATCATGTCAGCAGCTTGCAACGTTTTTATATCCGAAGGAATGGGCTCAAACGTATGAGAATCGGTGCCATCCGGAACTATTCCTATGACATGAATATGTGTACCCCCGATGTTTCTAACTATATTAGTTATGGGTGATACCGAAGTCACGATGAATGGTTTTGGATGCTGTTGTGTATCCGCGGCCAGTAATAAATTCTGCAAAAAAATAAGTGTTAAAACTAGTGCAAGCGTGATACACAAGTTGACCGGCATTTTTGACACGTGGCTCTCCTCAATTGGATGTAGGAATGTAAGAAAATATAGAAATTTAAACTAATAAATTTAGTCATTATTTCCAAGGAAAAACACCTAATTGACGTAAGAAAAAATAGAAATTTATCATACATTTTAATTGATAGGTATTATACTTTCTGCTTTCTGCTTTCTGCTGATTTTTCTCATTCCAGAAAAATGAATTTGAATAAAATAACCGAACTGACGACGCAAATACATTTTTTTGTTTGTGTGAGCCTTATGTTAATTCCTTACATGGTCAATGCGGCAGGAGTTCCAACACTCAAAGATATCATTATTCGCGCCAACGCGCGGGAATTGATCGGCACTGCAAGTTCTGCCAGCGAAGGCACTGTGTTGAAGCAGCAACTCGATGCGCGCACGGTTTATCGTCCGGGCGAATTACTGGAAACTGTGCCGGGCCTGATCGTGACTCAACATAGTGGCGAAGGCAAAGCCAATCAATATTTTTTGCGTGGTTTTAATCTCGACCATGGTACGGATTTGCGGATTACGGTCGATGGCATGCTGGTCAATCAGCGTTCGCATGGGCATGGGCAAGGTTGGGCCGACACCAATTTCATCATTCCGGAGTTGATGGGCAACCTGCAATACCTAAAAGGACCCTACTATGCCAATCAGGGTGATTTTTCCTCAGCCGGGGCTGTTAGTATGAGTTATGTCGATAAGTTGCCAAAAGGCATTGCCAGTTATGGTCTCGGTCAGCAGGGATTCATGCGCGGATTGGTGGCAAAATCACACGAAGTGGGTAATGGGCATGTTCTGTATGCTGTGGAGTTACTGACAAAAGACGGTCCATGGGTTAAACCTGAGGATTTCAAGAAATTCAATGCGGTGTTGCGCTATAGCCAGGATACGGGGCCAACCAAATTTAATATCACGGCAATGGGCTACGGTGGAAGCTGGAACTCAACCGATCAGATTCCACAAAGAGCGGTTGCTAGTGGATTCGTTCCCCGGCTGGGTGCGATTGATCCCAGTGGTGGTGGTGAAGCACATCGCTTTAGTCTTTCCAGCGCGCTACAGCATATAGGGCGTTTCGGAGTTACTCAGTTAAACCTGTATACCCTTCATACCAATCTGGCTCTATTTTCAAATTTTACTTATTTCCTGAATGATCCTGTGAATGGGGATCAGTTTTCCCAAATCGATAAACGTTTTCAGTCTGCCATGAATTTGAATCACCTTTGGGTAAATAAAATTGCTGGATTTGAGGTTGAAAATGCGGTGGGCGTTCAGTTTCAGAATGATGTGATTGACAACGGCTTGTTAAGCACAAAAGAGCGCCAAACACTGTCGACTACTCGCAAAGATCATATTAATCAGAACAGTGTAGGAATCTATTATCAGAATAGTATACAGTGGCTGGAAAAATTCCGCAGTGTGGCGGGTGTGCGCTCGGATTATTATTGGTTTGATGTTAACAGCAATATCAGTGTAAATTCAGGTAATCGTTACGATAGTATGACCAATCCCAAGTTGAGCCTGATTTTTGGGCCCTGGGCGCAAACAGAATTCTATGTTAATTACGGCAGTGGGTTTCATAGCAATGATGCGCGAGGAACGACTTCCACGGTGGATCCAAAATCAGGGGAACCCATTAACAGAGTCAATCCACTGGTGCGTTCAACGGGCTATGAAGTAGGGCTTCGCACCGCCATCGTGCCAGGTTTGCAGGCTTCTTTTGCCGCATTTCGTCTGGATCTGGATTCAGAGCTGTTATTCGTTGGTGATGTTGGAACGACTGAGGCCAGTCGCCCGAGTAAGCGGGAAGGGCTTGAGGCTTCGCTGTTTTATATGCCAACGGACTGGCTAACGATTGATGTCGATTATGCGTTGGCGCGTGCACGTTTTAGTGATATCGATCCCAGTGGCAATCACATACCGGGAGCAATCCAAGGCGTGGGTAAGCTGGCAGTTTCTGTCGACAACATTGGCCCTATCTTTGGGAGTATGCAATTTCGTTATTTTGGCAAGCGCTCGCTCATCGAAGATAACAGTGTGCAGTCCAATCACACCATTACGTTGAATGGTCAAATCGGCTACAAGATCAGCAAAAATGTGCGAATGATGTTACAGGGATTCAATCTATTGAACACTCATGCTCACGCGATTGATTATTACTATACTTCCAGACTTCCCGGTGAGCCTGCGGCTGGTGTGGGTGATTTGCATTTTCATCCGATCGAAAGCCGCTCATTTCGTGTCAATTTGGTAGCTAATTATTAAATCGATGTAATGAACTTACAATTTTTGTTGATTGATGGATAAAATCAGATTTGTTATCTTGGTAAGTTCTTAAAGTAAGCATTCAGGGGGAATTATTGATGGAACGTTTTACTATTTCGATGGATGATCAGCTTTTTGAGCAATTCGATAAGCTTGCGCATGCGCGCGGCTATGATAATCGATCAGAAGCGATTCGTGATCTTATTCGGGAGTACCTTGAAACTTCTCGCCTGCAGAAGGATAACAAAGGGTATTGTATTGCTACGCTGAGTTATATCTATAATCACCATGAGAGAGATTTAGCCAGCCAGGTAACTTCGGCGCATCATCATCATCATGACTTGACCCTGTCGAGTATGCACGTTCATATGGATCATGATAACTGCCTTGAAGTCACGATTCTCCGAGGCACCATTCAGGATGTCAGGCTTTTTGCCAACCAGGTCATTGCGACCAATGGCGTGCGGCATGGCAAGTTGCATATTGTGCCGATCGAGCTCGCGCAGGAGTCGCATTCCCATTCTGCTGTTGCGCATACGCATAGTAGCCCGCTGACCTGAGAATATCCTGATTGTTATTAGCTACAAACAAAAAGCCCCGCTAATCAACGGGGCTTTAATTTAAGAATATTGATATTGTTACTGAGAATTTCCCCAGTACCTAGATTTACTGGCGGCAAATAGAAACATCCACATGACTAGTACAAAAGGGAAGGTTAATGTAGGCAAACCTATCGGTGCTAGGAAATTAGCTAAGCCAGCCTGACAGATAATCGTCAAAATTCCTGCCAGCAGAGCAAGTATTGCACTTCCCGTAGTCGGTTTGAGAAAGACCCATCCTACCGCCATCATTGTCAGCACCGGATTGAATGCATAGAGTCCCATTTCAATTAACGTTTTATCTGCACCGAGTAAGACAGGCACGGCAACCCCAACGATGGCACCGGATAATGCCATGAATGCGCCACGCATCGAGGTTATCGCGATGCCAACAAGAAACAAAATACCTACAATAACGCTATCAGCAAACATGACTTCACCGATACCCTTGGTAATCGCTGTGTACCAAGCCACAGCCGCTTCTTGAGTCAAGGTGGCGAACTCCGTTGTCACTACTGCGGTTGCAGCAATGTCAGCGGGAATTCCAGGTGCCGGCAGGACCGGTCCGCGCGAGAATCCATCAAAAGAATAAACGGCCACCATGAACATCCAGCAAGTCAACACAAAAGGTGAAGTAGAGGCAGGGATGTTATAGGGTTGCAAAATTCGCATTAACGCCGCCAACACGACAGTAGACAAAATCGAAGCGAGCACAACATATAGCCAGAGTTGAGGAGTGTTCTCGAGAAATAAAAACAAGCAAGGCCCAACCAGTGTACCGTTGAACCCATACAACCCTGCATCGATATCATCGTCAGAGAAACCTAATAAATAGGCTGCAACAGTGCTGCTGATAACACCCACGGTGGCAGCAAGCCCTGCAGTGATTCCCCCGACATATAACGCTATTAAAAAAATAAGCCCGGTAACCGCATTGCAACAGAAAAACACTTGCCCAACCCCTCTGAGAATGACACGAAGCGGTTTGGGTATTGCTTTGTCAATTGATAATGACCAATCCATGATTAGCTCCTAAAGTTTTGGTTTGAAAAATAGCTACAAACAATATGTTACTAAGTCAGCCAGTTTTAGTGACAACTGAACCCTGTTGTAAGAAAGCTAACTCAGGAATTTCCCTGCATAACTATCATAGAAATATAGAGTGTAATTTCTCATTGTAGTCTGGACGACCGATGGATTATTCAGTGGCCTCCTAAGCACGTTGTTTTTTTACTTCGTCCAATAATCCTTGCTTTATGATGAAGTTTACAATTTGATCAACGCCTTCACCGGTATGCAGATTGGTAAATACAAACGGACGGTCACCACGCATTTTTTTGGCATCACGATCCATCACGTCGAGATTTGCCCCCACATACGGAGCGAGATCGATTTTGTTAATAATGAGAAGCGCTGATCGTGTGATGCCGGGGCCGCCTTTACGCGGTATTTTCTCACCTGCGGCCACATCAATGACATAAATGGTCAGATCAGAAAGCTCGGGACTAAAAGTGGAGGCTAAATTGTCTCCTCCCGATTCAACCAGAATGAGATCAAGATTGGGAAAATCGGCCGTCATTCGAGCAATGGCTTCGAGGTTGATTGAAGCGTCCTCCCTGATGGCGGTATGAGGACATCCACCCGTTTCCACACCCATCAGACGTTCCGGAGGTAGCGCATTGGCGCGTAATAGAATCTCCATATCTTCCTTGGTGTAGATATCATTCGTAATGACAGCCATTTCATAATGGTCACGCATTTTTTTACTTAAAGCTTCGCATAAAGCCGTTTTTCCGGATCCGACCGGGCCGCCGATGCCCACTCGAAGAGGATTTGATTGCTTATCCACGTTGTTATGTCCCCAAAATTATGATCGATAAATTCTACTGTATTGTGTTTCATGTTGTATTGACAGCAATGACAAGCCAGGTGCCCAATTGGATAATTCGTCATCATTGAGTTGCTGTGCGCGGTCTGACGCCGTTTCAATGTCATTATGCAATGAAAGTAGAAGATTTTGTCCAGAGACCTGACCGAGCGGAACTGATTTAACACAGACCAACACTTGATTCTCAATCAAAGAAAACAGCATTCCCAGCAACGCTGCTTCATGCGGTACGGCAAGCGCTACTGCGGCACAAGCAAAGGCAGTGGGCAACGGTATTTCCAATTGGCTGGTCAATATCGCCTGTAACGACTCGTCTGCAATTTTTAGATCCTTGATCAGCTTGCCTAAAGAGTATCCCATCTGGATCGTTTCTGCTCTAAATTCAGCTGTATCGCGAGCCGCAATAAAGCACTCGGTCCAATAATTGACAGCTGCAGCATCACGTTCAGAAAAACCTTTAAGCAAACGCCATAGTATCGGTGCTTCAAAGTCTGCGACGATATTTAGAGATTCGGCAATCCATTTTCGCGCTGTGCTTTCATTATGGACTGTTCCTTTCTCAATCGCTGATTCCAAACCTTGCGAATAAGTGTATGCACCAACTGGTAACGATGGGCTTGCGAGCTGCAATAAGCGAAGCAATTGTGCGGATTGCAAGGTGGCTCTCCTAAGAATGCGGATCGGAAGGCCGGTGAATCTTTTGGCGCGCTGGGATTGGGGCAAGCGGACCATGAGCATGATAATGGCCATCGCCATGATGGTGATGGCCGCCGCCGTTACCATAGGCGCCTGACTCAGGTTCAAAGGGCGCATCTTCTTCAGTCACAATAGCTCCCAAGCCTTCCACCATTTGTTTTAGTACAGTATCCTGGAGAATCCGCAGGAAATCTTCGCCAACCTGAGTTTGTGTGTGGCGATTGCCCAAATGGAAGGCACATCGCAATAAATCATGTGGCGTTTTACACGTAATTCGATACGTAGGTTCGTGGGCTGCAATAATTTGTACGACACGCCCATCATCACTTCTGAGTAGATCATTGTTTCGTAAAACTGTACCTCGTGTCGTGAAAATAGCCACTTCTTCACCCGACGCAAGCGCAGTTCTTAATCGACTATTTTCACGCATCTCGTAGGGCAAAACGAGTTGTGCAAACACTGAGTCAGCATGATCTATTTTGGTATTTAGCGTAAGCATTTTATTATTATGATCAATTAAGGATTAATAATGATTATCACAGTATTCGATGCTGCGACAGTTCCTACCCTACTCGGTAGGGAAGCTGCTGGTTTCAGAAATTTGCTTGACCAAAACCAAGAAGCTTCCTCTGTTCCTGATATTCCTAAAACAGAAAATACCGTTGCGCCATTGGCAACACATCTTCTGCACCGCAAGTAAGCAGTTGACCATCTGCACGAACTTCGTATGTTTCAGGATCAACTTCCATCTTGGGGGTTGCGCTATTGTGAATCATGTCTTTCTTACGTAGATTACGCGTGTTTTTCACGGTGATGAGGTTTTTATCGAGTTTCAATTGATCAACCAAGCCCGCACCCAGTGCTGCTTGCGAGGCGAAAGTGAAACAAGATGTTTTAATCCCTCCACCGTATCCGCCAAACATGTAGCGATAATGAACGGGCTGTGGGGTAGGAATAGAAGCATTCGGGTCACCCATCAGGGACGCAGCAATCATCCCGCCTTTCAGAATCATGGATGGTTTCACACCGAAGAAAGCAGGTCTCCACAGCACGAGATCAGCATATTTGCCGACTTCTACCGATCCGATCGCGTGCGCAATACCATGAGTAATTGCAGGATTAATCGTGTATTTTGCAATATAGCGTTTAACTCTGAAATTATCATTTCTTGAACTATCTTCTTGCAATGTTCCGCGTTGTATTTTCATTTTATGCGCGGTTTGCCAAGTGCGTAATACCACTTCACCAATGCGTCCCATAGCTTGGGAGTCCGATGACATCATGGAGATTGCGCCCATGTCATGCAGAATATCTTCCGCAGCGATTGTTTCCTTGCGAATGCGTGATTCTGCAAAAGCAAGATCTTCTGGAATATTTGCATGCAAATGGTGACATACCATCAGCATGTCCAGATGTTCATCGAGCGTATTGACGGTATATGGGCGTGTCGGATTGGTCGATGACGGCAACACATTGTCAAGGCCCACAACGGCGATAATATCCGGCGCATGACCGCCGCCCGCACCTTCGGTATGGAAGGTATGAATGGTGCGGTCTTTCATCGCAGCAATGGAGTTTTCCAGATAGCCGCCTTCATTGATGGTGTCGGTATGGATAGCCACCTGCACATCGTATTTATCTGCAACATTCAAACAATTATCAATGGCGGCAAACGTTGTACCCCAGTCTTCATGCAGTTTCAGTCCACAAGCACCGGCTAATACTTGTTCTTCAAGCGGTATAGGCAAGCTGGTATTGCCCTTGCCGAAGAAACCAGTATTCATAACCAATCCATCCGATGCTCTGAGCATCGAATGAATATGCCAAGGACCGGGTGTGCAAGTGGTTGCAGCTGTTCCCACCGCAGGTCCGGTACCGCCGCCGAGCATAGTGGTGATGCCATTCATCATGGCGTCTTCAGCTTGCTGCGGTGAAATGAAGTGAATGTGTGTATCCACTCCACCCGCAGTGACAATCAAGTTTTCACCCGCAATGATCTCGGTTGCCGAGCCAATGGCCATGGTGACATTCGGTTGTATATCCGGGTTTCCGGCTTTACCGATTGCTGCGATCTTGCCACTCTTAAGCCCGATATCCGCTTTGACAATCCCCCAATGATCAATAATGATTGCATTGGTAATGACGGTGTCCATGACATCAGCATGATTGCGTTGTGATTGACCCATGCCATCTCGAATCACTTTGCCACCACCGAATTTTACTTCTTCACCGTAAGTTGTGAAGTCTTTTTCAATTTCAATCATTAGTTCTGTATCGGCCAAACGAACCCGGTCTCCGGTCGTTGGACCCATCATATCAGCATAGGATTGACGGGAAATTTTTACGCTCATTTTTTTGCTCCTGTGAAATTATTGCGATACAAATTATTTCAGTTTACCCATCACTTTTTGATTAAATCCATAAACGATGCGGTCTCCAGCCAGATCAACGAGTTCTACGGTTCTTTCTTGTCCGGGTTCAAAGCGGACGGCCGTACCGGCCATAATATTCAGTCGCATGCCATAAGCAGCTTCCCGGTCAAACTTCATGGCGGAATTCACTTCATAAAAATGAAAGTGAGAGCCAATTTGAATGGGACGATCTCCTCCATTCGAAACAGTCATCGTTTTTGTCCTTCTGCCGACATTTAGTTCGATATCACCTGACTCAGTAAATACCTCACCTGGAATCATTGGTACTCTCATAGCGGTCTCCTATTATGTTGATCAATTAAACAATCGGATTATGCACAGTCACGAGCTTGGTACCATCCGGAAAAGTCGCTTCAACCTGAATATCCGGAATCATTTCAGGAACACCTTCCATGACATCCGAACGAGTTAGTATTCGCTGACCTGCTGACATCAATTCCGCTACGGTCCGACCATCTCTGGCACCTTCTAGCACGGCACAAGTAATCAGTGCAACCGCCTCCGGATAGTTGAGCCGCAGGCCGCGAGCTTTACGTTTCTCAGCCACTAATCCGGCAGTAAATATCATGAGCTTGTCTTTCTCTCTAGGTGTTAGGTCCATCGTTTCTCTCCTGGGTAAAATAACAGTTACAATTTATACGTTACAACAGCATCTATGCTGTATTAGCAAACCACCTTAAATCATCAATCGAAATTATGTGTTCCACATTCGTGGCACGATAGCCTCACGTCCAAGTACTTCCGGGCGAAACAAACCCCAGATACGCAACATGATGTGCCGTGCCACTTCACTCGAATGACCCAAATAACGAACTACGATTATTGATTTAAGCTGTGAGATACCCACTTGGCCTGAACCATGAGTAATTTTTTCTGCTTCTTCACGTGCCAGATCGATGAGTGTTTGGGGTAACATTTTTCCCGTCAAAATGAGCGAAGCGCAGACTGTTTTGCCAGATAGCGTTAAAGAGCCATTCATCGCAGAACTTTCACCGAGAAGGCGGATTTGCTCAAGCCAAATCAACTTATCATTGCGCCGAATACTGGTACGTTGCTTGATTTGGCCTTGATCAAACGTTTCACCCGATGCGGTCCGCCCAAAACATAATATTTCACAGCCGACATAAATTGCATCATCCTCCAGCGTAACCTGATGATCAATCTCTACATTGGCATGATTGTAAAAAATGGTTTCTTGCGGTACCCATTCGAGCGCACCGCCTTTATTGACATCGAGTCTGATCTTTTGATGGGAAGTATGTCCATTGGCTTTGTACCATTTGGTGGCCCCCGGTGTCGTAATTTGCGCGTTTGCGGAAGTGCCGACTTGGGTTGAAATCTCTAACTGATCACCACCGACGACTCCACCGGGCGGATGAATAATCACCACATGGCAGACTTCTCGTCCTTCCGGATAAAAAGGTTTTTGCACTAACAATGGACCGAAATGATCTCGCTCGACAAGCCTGGTGGTTGCATCGATTGCAGCAAATTTGAGTGCTAGCTTTGCTTGCAGTGGTTTGTAAGCTGGATCGACTGGTATTTCAGGTACTTGTTGGCTAGATTGTTTGGGATAGGTCAGGATAGTGGAATTCCGTTGCTGAATGGGCAATTCATTTTTAGGTACAGATAGGGACATTTTCATAATAGCTTATCAGGAGCAATGAACTCTGGAGTATTAAATCTGCAATTGGAAAGAAATTTTGAAAACATCTTGCGTTGGACCTGATACCCCAGGCGCATAATTCAACCCTTTAGACAAAAGATCGCCGTGTTGATAATAGGCTGAAATACGTGCATTAAAGCCATCAATAATATAATTTAAACCCGCTTCAATTTCTTCTCGATTATTGCTTCGATTAGGCTGAATACTGGTAAATCTGCCATAAGGTTGAAAGTGCCCGATGCCAATTTTAGTTGGAAACATGTAAAGACCGGTTACTGTCCACGACTTGCCATCAAACATACAAAAACAATTAAGATCAGAAAATGCGGCAGACGAATAGCCCGCATAAAATTGTTTATATTCAGCATTTAGAGTAGTTACACCCATATTTCTGGGTAATACTTTTTCAAATAGTAAATCACCTGTAAAACCGAGAAAATCACTTCGATGTGCGAATGACCCGGCACCATTCTTTTGATAAGACATACCGAATGCCAGCGCTAAAATATCTCCCGCTTTACCGTAATATGTACTAGAAGTGTAGTAGCCAGGGTTTTTTTCTGGATTCAGAAAATTATAGGTAACACGCGCAGCTGTTAAAATAGTGCCGCTTGGATTAGGTCCCGTGGTGTGCGATGATTCCAAACCACGAAAGACGCCCATTGCATAACCCAGTGTTCCGGGAACGAAACCTGGCTCTGCATTACCCCAGAAAGTTACCCCATCGTCACGACCATAACGACCTGCTCCGCCATTGCCAAAATGTGTGCTGAAATCCTGAGAAAAGAATGGTGTTTTGAATGCATCGTGAGTGGCTTGGAAAAAAGGGCCGCTTAATTCTCCCCGCTCTGTAGGCGCTAACATGCGCCCTCCCCAAATGTTAAAATAGCGGTTGTATTCGAATTTCGCAATGGCATCAAGGATGTTGTAAGACATCCTGGGATTATCACCCGAAGCGGTATTGTTGCAGAAAAAGCATTCAGTATTGACTTCGAATTTAAGATATTGATTGATCTGTCCATTCAAATAAATACGAGCATTGTCGTTACTGTAGCGGCCGCTATCTAAATTACCATTTAAGTTTTCAGTCCATAACCCTGTTCCTCGATAACCTGCTCCTAAGCTAATCCATCTGGTTTCACTGGTTTTTACTTTGAGTTTGTCTGAGATTGGTTTCATTGATACGTCCGCAGCATTTGCTTGGAACGCAGGCAAGAGAAAAATGAATAGGAGAATGAGATATAAATTAGTAATCTTAATTTCTGCTTTTAAGCTGTTATTTCTTGTCTGCATGAAACTGCCCATCCTTCTAGTATAAATTTATCAAATTGGATGACTGGTAAATAATCACTAATACATAAATCCAAGCCGAACCAGTAGAACTATATAACAGAAATTTATATAAGGAGATCTATAATATTTTTTCTATATTTTGTATGAAACTTGTTGTGATCAAACAAAACCGGATTGAGATATATACAAAACTACTGGGGCCATTCCGTTTGATGAGCCGAACGTGGAGTTGCCTCACGCTGGGAATGTATGTAGTTTTGTTGATGTGTTCTTATAGAAGTATGATATGACAATTCAATAACTTCAGAATTTATCTGCCACTGCGCGCGATGCAGATACAGACCACCTGGAGTTATTTTCTGAATGAGGAAATTATTTCGCTTAGCGTAATTTATAAGGGTTTTTAGAATAACAGTATCTTCCAAAAATATCTGGATATGAAATCTCCCAACCTACTGGGGGCAGTGATAATATTTGGCTTACTATACGGCTTTGGCTTCTCAACCCGCCCCCGGTAGTTGCCACTCGATGATAAGAATACTGGCATTCTGTTACGGTCATTGAGCTTTAAACTAGGATAGTTTTTTCACAACCCCAGGAAATTTTATTAACGCAAAACTTCCCGCAAGGAAGCTCATTAACACTTAGACTAAGAGATAGGGATAACACGACGTGGCATCAATTCTTCGTTACTATGGTAACGTTATTTTTTACAGTTGCACTCCCATCCTACGCAGAAGATATAGAAGGATAAAATAACAGCCAATGGTAGTGGCAGCAGATAAGCTGAAACTAAACCAGAAACCCAAGCCTTGCTTAAGTAATATGGATAACACCGGAAATAATAGAAGGGAAGGCAACACCAGCCAGAAAATTTGCATTGAAAGGTCTGCAATCTGCGATAACGGGAAACCCTCAACATAGAGCCAAACAAACGCTAACAATGATGTAAGAGGTAGAGCTGCTATAAGTGCGGCAAAGCCTGTATTCCGCTTTGCAATTTCTGCGATAGCCATAATTATAATAGCAGAAATAAGAATTTTAAATGCATAATACAACATAAAAGCCTAGTTTTAATCCTTGCTCAATGAAACAAAATGCGGGCTGAGATCAGTATTTATATTATTATATTATGTGACTCTATACTATTTTCAGTAGGAAAGGTGAGGCACAGAAAAATTCGCTGAATTTTGCATGATAAGTCGCGACTAAATTGCTTTAATCATCCCAAAAAGTATCAAACTGAAAATAGTTCATGGGCATATTTTATTATTGGAGGTCTTAACAGGCCGTTGAAAAACGTTTTCGAGGCAGCCGGTGCAAGGGAAAACAGGCGGAAAAGCGCAGTTTATGCATGATAAATGAGCATTTTAACCCTGTTTTTAACACCGCAGCGGCAACGCAGATAGTTTTCAACGGCCTGTTAAACCATATCATCTTTCACTTAACTAGTGAGTAGTATAAATCTATTAGCAAGGTATCGAGATTTTTTAAACATTTCAGTCTGTTTTTATCCATTCCTATGGTTATAGGATAAAAACGAGCCTGTTCGATGCCAAACGTCTGAATGGTGAAATCGGCAATTTCAGACAGGTCAGCAACAGCGCGATTCGTTAAATGGAATTTACCCACGTTTATTTTTAGAGCGTTGCTCGGCTTCTTCCCAAATCTCGCCTAAAGTTTTATTGCTTACGCCACTATCCAATCCTTCCTGAATGGCTTGTTTTAATGCCAGAAATTGTGCATTTTGTTCCTGATCTCGGCGTACGAGATCACGGATATATTCACTGTCATTCGTAGAGCCGCCAGCAGCAATTTGTGCTTTAATCCATTGATCTTGCTTGTCCGTTAGCGTAATAGTTTATCGAATGATTCTAATATGGATTCTCAGTAAGCAGAACTCATAAAATCCCCAGCACACCAAAGGAGAGGAAGAGAAGAATGATGCACTGGGCAACTGATGTTTAACTTGAACTACTCCAACCATCCGGCTACACGTTCTGCTATGCGCTGATTGGTGCGGTAATCCATCCTTAGGGCACGATGGATATATGGCATTCTACATGACATTGTCTATTAATGTTAATGATTATTATTCTCATTGATTGAAGTAGGAAGACAGCATAGAATCATTGGAACCAGCAATGCGCCGCTCAATTCTTCCTAACTGCTTCGATGATGCCATTTAGTCGAACCAGCTTATTGGTATTGCAGGATGCAAGACTGATTCCAATTGCAGATAGTAATAGCAATAATTACATTAGTTATGGCTATTAAAAACAGAAAGTTATATATTTTTTATATTTGCATTTCTATCGAGAATTGGAATAAGTGCGATTACTTTATTTCTTTCAATTGACATTAGGTTTCTTGATAAACCGATCTATCAATTAACCCAATGATATGGTCAGATTCCATTACACTTCTGAGTACTGGATGCTCCCCCTCAGACAAAGCATCTCTCAGCACATTTAATTCAACGGGATTGGGATTGGGATCTGTTTTTAGCAAAACATAGTAGATCAATTCATATCTGATCTGGTTTAGGTTATCCACGATAAACGAAAGCCCGGTTCGTTTCACACAGGCAATCATAGTTCTTCGTTGTAGCCATAAATCTTTACCCCAGGTATCAGGCGCATCTTTCAGATTTGTTAGTGCAATTTTCTGAATGAATTCTGAATTATTATGTTGGTTGATGATATATGACAATGCAAAGGATATGGCCGGATATAATGTATCGAATCTGTTCCATTCAGCGAGAGTCGTATTGTCACTGGGATCCATGACGCCAGTTTCTTCTATCCGCTCATCAGGATCGTTTTTCTCTTTGCCAGTCCCGAGCAGCCACCAGTCATGATAAAAAATCAGCAAATCCAGGGCATTTTTGAGAATGCTTTCCTTGTTCGCAATAAACCGATTCCAACAAACTTCATCTCTTTATGTTTTGCTCATTTATCTACAGCATTATCCACAGTTTTTGTGGATAATATTTTTTTACTGATTATGAGTATTATTTGATAAAAGAAACCGATCTTCCAGCCAATTCGCCCACTTAACCGCCCTTGTAATCAAATCAGCGCGATACTTTGCATTATATTTTGGAGT
>NZ_JAKFWH010000014.1 GCF_021731985.1 Nitrosomonas sp. | reverse complement strand
ATCCACAACCAGACTGATTGCATCCAGTTTGAATTCCTTTGTATATTGTTTCCTCGTTTCCATTTCTTCCTCCAATTAAGATTATTTTCTCTTAACTGGAGTGTCCGGGTCTATTGGACCACATCAGTATGGCACTTGGAGGAATGCAAAGTCTTTGTATAGCTCTTGGTCCTGAGCAACAAAGACACTTGCAGAAATATACATATGCTCATCGACCAAGGAAGTTGTCATGCTCATGGCAAATGCACCTGCGATTGCAAAAATAAGAATCGGAATTAAAAACCAGAGAATTAATTTGTCATTCTTCATTTGGAGAGTGTTCTAGAATTTGTGAAAATGGTGTTTGGTACTGCCAAAGTTAAACTGAATGGTAAACTTATTTAATATAAACCTCCACCTATTGTGGCATGGATTGCAACATGCCACGCAGTGTAGTGGATCAATGGGATGGTCCTGCCGACGTACACGAAACGGCATTGCCACCATGAAAGGTGAACAAATAGACAGCATCGGAATTCGTGACGCAGCAGGTTATTGAATTGCTATGCTACCCTAAGTCATCCGTCAGCCAAAGACTGCCTGAACTCCGGCTGAAACAGCGATGCCTACCAGGATACCCGCAGCGATCTCGATGCGAGTGTGGCCCATACGTTCCCGCAAGATTGAATGATCCTTTGAGGATGCCGCCAATTTATTGATAGCCGCGGCATGTTTGCCCACCTGGTGACGCAGGCTGTTCGCATCCAGCATCACAATGAAAGCTAGCGTGATGGCCACTCCGAAAGCAGGATGATCAATACCTTCTTTGAAAGCAATCAGCGCCGCCATGCTACTGACAATGGCGCTATGATTGCTCGGTAGGCCACCGTATCCGATTAGGCCGAAGGCTAGTTGCTTTGCCTTGATGCTGTTGTACGTGAACTTCATGATCCCAGCAGTGAGCCAAGCCAGGAAAGGAGTCAGTGCGTAAGAAAAATCCATGATCATCCCTGCATCGGCCATAGTGCCCAGACGCATGCGGCGACCCAAAGCGCCACCGTAAGCAGCAATTGCCAATCAGCCAGTAGTGCATCTGTCGGTGACTCACCGCCGTCCAGCTCCTCGACTACGTACCAGTAGCGGAACAGACCAAATAGTACCAACGGCACAGTGAAGACCAGTTGGGGCTTGGACGACATCACGAACATGCTGTAAAAAATCAGTGAACTAGTCGCGGATATTTCGGCATAACGATCTACCAGGGATACCGAGTACTTTTCCAGCACTTTGCGGCCTTGAGTGCCACTCTGGCTAAGCTCTTGCCGGCGTTTTACTGCGGCCAAGTAGAGAGCGAGGCTAAGCGTGGTGACGAACATCCATGCTGAAACCGGCACCGCCAGGGCCATGGCGCCCGCATAGACCCGGAGCACAAATCCGATGGAAATGGTGAAGATGTCTACCACCGGCTGGTGTTTCAGCACAAATGTGTAGGCCAAATTCAGAGCCAGGTATGCGATGATCACCAGCACCACATTCGGAGTGAAGAACCAGCCACAAACCAGAGCGGCATACAATACTCCCAGCATTACCCTGGCAGCTGGAATCGATACGGTGCCGGCGGCTAAGGGGCGGGTCTTGGATTTCTTCGGATGACGACGGTCATGCTCGATATCGTGCATGTCATTGAGTATGTAGGTCGCCGATGAGGCCAAACAGAACAGTAGCATTGCCAGCAATGCATCTTTAACCGCACCGGAATTCAGAAATCCCCCGGAAAATAGCAGCGGGGCCAAGACAAAGCTGTTTTTTACCCACTGTTTCGGCCGCAAGAGCTTAATCAAACCAAGCAATTGCCCTAGAGCCGAGCGGGTTACTATGGTACCATTCATAGATTCTAAACCTTGATATTATTAAAGGCTCTACCACCATTAGTATTATTCGCAATATTAATTATTGCAAGGCATTATTTAATATTCAATGAATTAAAATGATTGTAGAGGGAATATTCTAATCTAAATCAATTGATTACATTAGCTTAAACATTTAAAGGTGAGAGTGCCTGATTAATAAACTTTACTCGATGAAGCTGGCAATTACATATGCAATTCTTGCACTAATCGCGACAGCAGCAAACATCGGTGCTCAGGATATAGTCATTCGCGGTTATTCCGGGGCATTCGACGTCTTGGTCTCGGTGGCAGTTGGTACCGCCGTGGGGCTCGTTGTTAAGTATGTTCTAGATAAGCGTTATATTTTCCGCTTTCGCGCCCGCAATGTAGTGCATGATGGTCAAACCTTCGCGCTCTATGTCCTGATGGGGTTAGCGACGACGGTTATTTTCTGGGGTTTCGAGTTCGGTTTCCACTATCTCTTCGAGACCAAAGAGATGCGCTACCTGGGTGGTATTATCGGTTTGGCCATTGGCTATCTGATCAAATACCACCTCGATAAGCGTTTTGTCTTCCGCACGGGGAATGTATGAGAATTGTTTCCTCATGGGGACGCCTCAATGCGCATCCTCATCATGTCATTGGTCTTAACGATCCGACTAAGGTTAAGAGCTTGGTTTCTGGCGGTCATTCGGGCGTGGCTCATGGTATGGGCCGCAGTTACGGTGATGTTTGCCTCAATCCTAACGGTGTTCTTTGGTTTACTACGGGGCTTGATCATTTCATTTCCTTTGATGACAATACCGGACGACTGGTGTGTGAGGCCGGTGTTTTGCTGCGAGACATTCAGCGATTGGCCATTCCGCGTGGCTGGATTTTGCCAGTCACACCGGGCACGCAGTTGGTGACTGTTGGAGGTGCCATTGCCAACGATGTACATGGCAAGAACCATCATTTCCTCGGCTCTTTTGGCGATCACGTTCAACGCATCAAGTTGATTCGCACCGATGGTGAAACCATCGAATGTGGCCCGCAACTCCAGTTGAATTGGTTTGCAGCAACCGTCGGTGGCCTGGGGCTCACAGGTGTTATCGTGGAAGCTGAGATCCAACTGCGTCGTATCGCTGGTCCTTGGCTGGATACTGAAACAGTACCCTACGCCAATCTGGATGAGTTCTTCCGATTGGCCGATGACTCTGAAAGCGGCTGGGAGCATACGGTCTCCTGGATCGATTGTGTTTCGGGCAATGGTGGGAGAGGACTTTTTATGCGGGGCAACCCAACGGACATAGGGCAGCGCATGGAACCGAAGAGCCGTAAACTAGCCATGCCCATCGTGCCACCGGTTTCGTTGGTGAATCGGCTATCGTTGCGACCTTTCAATGCAGCTTATTACAATCTGAAGAAATCTAAGAAAGGACGCGCCATTGCGCATTACGAATCCTTTTTTTACCCATTGGATAATCTCCTTGAATGGAATCGGATGTATGGGCCAAAGGGCTTCTTTCAGTACCAAAGCGTAGTGCCCCGCGAAGTCGGTCAGGATGCGGTTCAGGCCATGCTGAAAGAGATCGCGCGATCCGGAGATGGCTCCTTTCTTGCCGTCTTGAAAACCTTTGGAAATCGACACCCTGTTGGGATGATGAGCTTTCCGCAGCCTGGGGTAACCCTGGCGCTTGATTTCCCTAATAATGGGGAACGTACACTTAAGCTGTTCGAAAGCATGGATGCCATCGTGCGTGAGGCTGGCGGGCGCATCTATTTGGCCAAGGACGCGCGCATGCCGCGTGATCTTTTTGAAGTAGGTTATCCACGCCTGAATGAATTTCTGAAGTACCGTGACCCCGGAATCAGTTCAGGGCTTTCACGCCGTTTGATGGGAGGATGAATTGAACAATAAGAAACGAATTGTCATTATCGGTGCCACCTCAGCCATGGCTGAGCATTGCGCCAGGTTATGGGCACAGGGACAGTCATTGGACCTGACATTGGTTGGACGAGATGCCGTACGGACTGAACGGATTGCCGTCGACCTCAGAGTTCGCAGCCCGCAATCTGACATCCATATAATTCAAGCCGACTTTATCGATCCTGCTAACATCCAAACCACAGTCGATGGCATCGCCATGCAGGGAGCGGTTGATATCGTACTGATCGCTCATGGTTCCTTGCCAGAACAGACCAACTGTCAGAACGATTTGCAGATGTGCAGCGACGCGCTGGAGATCAATGGGATTTCGCCCGTGCTATTCGCCGAGGCTTTTGCCAAGCATATGGCAAAAGCTAATCACGGCACCTTGGTGCTGATAGGATCAGTGGCGGGTGACAGAGGGCGTAAATCCAACTATATCTATGGTTCTGCTAAAGGTTTGGTCACTCGATATGCGCAGGGTTTGCAGCACCGTTTCTCTGGAACTGGCGTCAAAGTAGTCCTTGTAAAGCCAGGTCCTACAGACACACCGATGACGGCTCACCTAAAAACTCAGGGCTCTAAACTGGCTTCAGTTGAGGAGGTTGCGCAAAGCATTGTCGATGCAGTGGAGCGCGGCCAGTTGACAGTATATGCACCCAAGAAGTGGAAGTTGATTATGTTTATTATCCAGCATTTACCTAACATTATTTTTCACAAATTAAACATCTAGTGGTCAGTCAGTTTGAAAAACGAGGATACAAACGTGTCAGTTTGCGATGAGCATCCTGAGAAGTGAAACGCTAATTGACGGGAGCAGCTTTGGCATTGAGGGCATTGCATTTGCCTCTACTTCACGGCGCAGATGATCAGTACGCGCTATTTTTTGGCGTCAGCAGTAGAGACTTGTTGAACGGGAGGAATTAATGCTACCTGCGCGTGCAATTTCAGTCCTAATACATTGATGACTTTTAATATCGTATCGAAGTCTGGACTTCGTTCGCCAGAGAGTGCTTTATACAAGCTCTCGCGAGACAAACCTGCATCACGAGCTACTTGCGACATACCCTTAGCACGCGCGATATCTCCCAGTGCCTTGGCAATGAAAGCAGCGTCTCCATTTGCTTCCTCAAGACACGCTTCAAGATATGCTGCCATCTCTTCGGGGGTGCGAAGGTGTTCAGTGACATCGTAACGAGTTGTTCGTGTTTGGGTCATTTTGAATTCCTATAGATTGCGTGCAAGTCGCAGAGCGGTTTTTATGTCGCTTACCTGACTTCGCTTATCGCCACCAGCGAGCAGAATTATTAATTCGTGTCCATGTTGCTTGAAATACACCCGATAACCTGGGCCATAGTTAATCCGCATCTCGGAAACTCCCTCACCGACTGGCTTAACATCACCGGGATTTCCGGTTGCCAAGCGCTCAACCCGAACCAGAATACGAGCTCTTGCACGGATGTCATGCAGCGTGTCAAGCCAACTGGCATAAACCTCAGTCTTTCGGATTTCAACCATCGATCGAGTGTAGTCTTGAGGCTACATAGTGTCAATCAATTCGGCGCAATATTGATTGCGCCTTACGAGCTTTCGTAATGCCGATACACTTAAGGTAACTCTGAATAACTGTCATTTCGGGCGTAGCGAGAAATCTATGGTATTGATTGCCAAAGATTCCACACTTTGTTCGGAATGACATATGAGAGTTATTCAGAGCTTCATCAAGTATTCATACAACGATCAATGATAAAGTGCCAATAGAATTTGAAGAAGGATTTAATATAGTGTCTGGTTTTATTTGGCCACAGCACATTGAGGCAGAAACTGAGGTGAGGCCAGCCACTTATTTTTTACCCAGCATTGTTTAACAGGACTGAAAGCAATAAGTTTTTTATGGTGATTTACAGTCCCTTGCGGTATTGTACATCGCACAGTAGGCGACCAAATTCTTTCTTGACTACACCGTAGCACTCGCAAACGGAGGCCTCTAGTCCGGAACGATCGAGTACTGTAATGTGACCGCGGCGGTAGTGAATATTGCCCGCGCGCTGCAAATTTCCGGCTGCATCGGTAATGCCTTCGCGGCGTACGCCAAGCATAATGGCGATTTGTTCTTGTGTGATGACGAGTTCTTGAGCGGGTGCGCGATCGAGTGTCAACAATAGCCAGCGGCACAACCGCTGTTCTATCGAATGGTGCCGATTGCAGGCCGCTGTCAGGCTCATCTGTGTCATGAGTGCTTGGGTGTAGCGTAACAACAAGTTTTGCATCAATCCGGCCCGGTTGAATTCCTGTTTGAGTATACGGCTTTCAAGGCGGTAAGCGAAGCCGGCAGTTTGCACCATGGCCGAACTGGGTGTGGTATCGCCGCCCATGAAGAGTGCAATCCCGACGACGCCTTCATTGCCGACGCCTGCGGTTTCGGCGGATGCGCCAGACTCCGTTACATAGTGCAACGAGACGATGGCGGTGGTGGGGAAATAGGCGTGCCGTAATTGTTCGTCAGGTTCATAAAGGTATTCCCCGAGCGGCATTGCGACCAATTCCAAGTGCGCCGCAACGCGTTCGAAGTCGGTTGCAGGAAGCGCGGCGAGGAGGTGGTTTTGATTGGGGCTATGGGGTAAGCGCATGGCAGAGTATTCGAAATAGGGGATCTATTTCTTGGATGTGATCTCTAATCCGATGCCGCGGTAACCGATGTAGCCACAAAACCGGTTGAACATGGGCTCCCCGCTGACGCGAAACTTTTGATGTGAACCATCGTCATTAATGCGGCTAAATTCAAAATCCAGGAAGGGTTGCCGTGCGGCAATCTTTGCCTGTAATTCTGCGTGTTCCGCTGCATTCCATCCGGATAACTTATCGTTACTTGATTCGCCCGCCAAGGAGTCGACTCTAACGCCGAGCATTTCCAGAACCGGACCGGAGACTTTGGTAAAGTTGCCGCTCTCGTCTTGCTCCCAGTACCAATCGGAGGCTAATTCGGTAAGGCTGCGATAGCGCGCTTCGCTTTCGCGTAGTTCGGCCGTACGTTCCTGCACAGTCTGCTCCAGTAATTGATTGTGTTGATGAAGTAACTTATAGAGCAACCGCACTTCGAGTATGTTATGGATGCGCGTTTTCACTTCCACCAGATCAAACGGTTTACTGATAAAATCCTTGGCACCAGCTTGCAACGCACGCAGCTTGTGGCCAGGCTGCGCCGTAAGCACGATCACTGGCAGATAGTCATCCGACTCGTTGGTCTTTAAGCCTTCCATCACCTGAAATCCATCCATATTGGGCATCTGTAAGTCGAGCAGAATGAGGTCATAGCCGGTCTTACGATGCCGTGCGCAAACTTCCTGCGGATTCATGGTTGATTCCACTTGCGTATAACCGGCTTCGCTCAGTAACTGCTCAAGCATGCTGACATTGGGTGCTTGATCATCAACAATGAGGATGCTGGCGCTAAGAATGTCGGGGGTACTAACTATCATATTTTTTTTCCAAATTTGTGTCGGCTGATAGCATCTCGGAAAATTCTAGCGCTACGTCTAGGGTATCGAGAAATTCGTTTAGTTTGATGGGTTTTGTGAGGTAACGGAAGAATCCGACCTCAAGACCTCTTACGATGTCTCGCGGCATAGCATTGGCACTGAGCGCGATAACCGGAATATGGGCTGTTGTTGGATCTTTGCGCAGAATTTCCAGTGAATGGATTCCGTTAATACCAGGCAGATTGATGTCCATGAGGATCACATCCGGCAGCGAAGCGCGTGCCACTTCGATACCATGAAGGCCATCTTGAGCGCTCAGCAAGTGGATATCAGGCCGGCGTTCGAGCAGGTTTTCTACTAACAGCAGATTAGCCGGATTGTCCTCGACATAGAGTAAGGTGCGTAGCGGCGCTTCCGCTGAAATCTTTGCCGGGATGATAGCCAGGAATTGATCATCATCTAGCGCTATTTGTGGCGCAACTGTCCGATTTAATTCGATCCAGAACACACTGCCTTCCCCGACAGTGCTTTCCGCCCCAATTTCTCCTCCCATTAATTCTACCAACCGTTTACTGACTACCAGACCGATGCCCGTGCCTTCCTCTGTGCCGGTCTCTCGCCCAAGCCGGTTGAATGGCTGGAACAGTTGTGAGAGATTATCCCCGCTCAAGCCTTCGCCGGTATCAGTAATGCTAATGCGGATACGTTCTGCAGTATTTGCGCTGTAGTTCACTGCCACCGTGCCACCTGCTTTATTGTATTTGATCGAATTAGAAAGCAGGTTGATGAGAATTTGTTTTACTCTTGTCCGATCCGCCTTGACAAAATAGGGACAATCGAACTGAGGAAAAGTCAGGGAGATGCCGCTTTTTTGCGCCTGAGGCTCAATCATGGCTTGGCAGTCACTCATTACCTCGTTTAACGACATGGGTTCCAGTGACAACAACAGCTTGCCGGATTCGATCAACGCGAGATCAAGGATTTCGTTGATCAAATCCAACAAATACCAGCCTGCCAAGAGAATTTGATCAATATTGCTCTTCTGGCGGGGGGTGAGCGGCGGTGAACCTGATTCGATTAATTGGGCGAAGCCGAGGATCGCATTAAGCGGAGAACGCAGCTCATGGCTCATGCTGGACAAGAAATCTGATTTTGCGAGGTTGGCTTTCTCCGCGATAGACTTGGCACTTTCAAGCTTGATATTTGTTTCATGCAGCGCCTGATCAAGATGTTTGCGCTCCGTGATGTCGCGCGCTGCAGCAAACACACCTTGCAGTGTTCGGTCACGGTCGTGAAAAGTCGTTGCGTTATAAGACACAACCGTTTCCTTGCCGTCTCTGGCGTGTGCAGTTAGCTCATAATTGGTAATCCGATTTTCAGCCAGCACCCTTTTGATGCCTGCTTCCGCTCGTTCCGGATCGGTGAAGTAATTCTTGAACGGTGCGCCGATCAGTTCATCTCGCGTGCAACCAGTAAGCGCTTCCATTTGCTTGTTGACATCCGAGATCATGCCGGACGGATCGGTGGCTATCAGTGCATCCATATTGGACTCGATGAGAGAGCGTGTGTAGAACTGCTGGTCGCGCAAACGCTGATCGAGTTTCTTCTGCTCCGCTTCAGCCTGTTTCCGCAGCGTATTATCAGTACCAATCAGCAGAAAGCCGATGATTTCGTCCTGGGCGTCGCGTAGTGCAGTGACGGAAACTACTGCTGGGAGTTGACTGTCATCCTTGCGGATGAGAGTAAGTTCGTAAATATCCTCGATACCCCGTGAGGCTTTGAACACTAGCGCTTCAAGGCCTGGTGTAATCGGTGTGGAAAGTTCGATGCTTAAAGCTTTGGCACGTGCAATTATTTCTTTAGGATCAGAAATATCTGCTAATGTGATTTTGTCCATTACTTCTGCAGCTGTATAACCCAGCATGCGCTCTGCACCCACGTTAAAAATTTGAATTACACCTTTGGCGTCAGTCGCGATACTCGAAAAATTAGCGCTATTGAAAATTGCGTTTTGTAACGCTCTTGTTCTATGCAAAGTCTCCTGACGCCGCATTTCGGTAGCGCCGTCTGCCTTAGCATCACCATTAGGGATGATTGTGTCGATTCCTGTTTCAAACAAAGCCAGTCTCCGTATAAAACGTACAACTGCACGCGTTCAGATTTCGTGTATTGGAATAGAAGGCGAATGCAGGAAAATCGTTAAGAAGTGTATTTCTTTGAATTACTGTCAATGACACCTTACATAGGCTTGCCGCATCGGTGCTGGTGGATTAACACTTAGTGAATGCGGCGACATGCTATCTACTATACGCTAAAAAGGTTTTTATATCTTTTGTATGGCTATGTCTGTGCGGTATCGAGCATATGTAAGCTTATGGGAGAAATAAATGTTTTTTATCAAAGACTCTAATAGGAGAAATGGAACAACGAGTGTATGGGCGGGGTGGGAACCAAAGGAATCAAGCACGATTGATTTGGGTGTTCAGTAAGTAATCTCAATATTCTCCGCTTTAAAGTGCGCGGTTAACGATTGCAGCAGGTCGTCGTGCAGATTAACCCGCCAATCATTTCCCAATTCAAGCTCGCCACTGGCAAACTCATTGTGATAGACGACTGCGACCGGGCAGGCTGGGTGATTATTATTGCCGGATAAGCCGGATTGCTGAATTTGCTTGGCGAAGGGTGCCAGTAATGTTTTGAGGCTGGAAACCTGGATGAGAGTGGAGGGATCGCAATGGATCCTGATTTGTTTGGCAAAGCGCGAGCGGATCCCGGCGAAATCATAGAGCTGTTCGGCGGTAATTCTGAGTTCGTCGCCTTCTTCGCCATTGTATCCACGGTTACTGATTTTCGCTTCGGCGATTAGAAGCTGATCTTCTTTTAACCACGCGCGATTGGCATCGAATAATTCGCTGAAAATGACCAATTCAACACGCGCTTTGCCGTCGTCCAGATTGATGACGCCCATTCTGCCGCGGCGTGTCATTTGCACGCGGATGGAATGAATGATTCCAGCGAGCAATTGCGGTTCACGGCTTGGATTCAGCCGATCAAGCCGGGTGCGGATGAATCGTTTTAGCTCTGCGGCGTAGGTATCAAAAGGATGCCCGCTAAAATAATAACCCAGGCCGATTTTTTCATGGCGAAGTTTCTCCCGGTCGGACCATGATTCCGCATGAATCAGTTGTGGCTGCATATGGGATTGATCTCCTTCACCACCAAATAAATTGGCCTGACTGGAAGAGCGGCTCATTTGCTCGGCGGATTCGATCGCCAGACCGACAGAAGCCAACAGGCTGGCACGGTTGGGATTGATGGCGTCAAACGCGCCGACGCGGATCAGTGATTCCATCACGCGGCGATTGGCGATACGCCGGTCGACACGGCTACAGAAATCGAATAAATCGGTAAACGGCCCCGTTTGTTCGCGCACGGCAACGATCGAGCTAATTGCGGATTCCCCGGTGCCTTTTACCGCACCGAGACCGAAGCGGATGGTTTTGTCATCGGCTGGGATAAAACGGTAGCCGGAACGATTGATATCGGGAGGCAGAATCGTCAAGCCATTAGCGATGGTGTCCTCAACAAAAATATGCACTTTGTCGGTGTCATCCATATCGGCGGACAAACACGCTGCCATAAATTCGGCCGGGTAGTGTGCTTTCAGATAAGCGGTCTGGAAGGCGATCAGTGCGTAAGCAGCGGCATGGGATTTGTTGAAGCCGTAACCGGCGAATTTTTCCATCAAGCCGAACAGTTCGGTGGCTTTATCCTTGCTCAGGCCGTTATTCACAGCGCCATTCACGAAAATATCGCGCTGTTGTGCCATTTCTTCAACTTTCTTCTTACCCATCGCGCGGCGCAATAAATCGGCGCTGCCGAGACTGTAGCCGCCGATGACTTGCGCAATCTGCATGACCTGCTCTTGATAAATCATGATCCCATACGTTGGACCCAGAATCATTTCCAGGCGGGGGTCGAGATACTCAATCGTTTTTTTGCCGTGCTTGCGTTCAATAAATTCCGGAATTAAATCCATCGGGCCGGGGCGGTACAACGCAACCAGCGCGATGATGTCTTCAAAACAATCGGGTTTTGCTTTTTGTAATAAATCGATCATGCCGCGCGATTCAAACTGGAAGATGCCGACCGCGTTGCCTTTTCGCATCAGCGCGTAGGTGCGTTCATCTTCAAGCGGCAGTGTCTCCAGTGAGAATGGCCGGACAGCGGACTCAATTTCAGTAGAAGGCTCGCCTTTTTTGCGCGATTGCCGGATATAGCCGACGGCGCGATCCAGGGTGGTCAGCGTGCGTAATCCCAGAAAGTCGAATTTGACCAAACCAACTTTTTCCACATCATCTTTATCCAACTGGCTGACGACCGAATCACCGGATTCCGTGCAATAGATCGGGCAGAAATCCGTGATTTCTCCAGAAGCGATCAAGACACCGCCGGCATGCATGCCGACGTTGCGTGTAATGCCTTCCAGGCTTTCCGCCAATTCGAGCAAATTGCGCACATCTTCTTCCTCTTCGGCGCGCTGATTGAGCTGCGGCTCAAGCTGACGCGCTTTTTTTAACGTCATGCCGATCTCAAAGGGTATCAGTTTGGCGAGTTGATCGACAAAGTTGTACGGCAGATCCAACACCCGGCCGATATCGCGAATCACCGCTTTGGCTGCCATCGTGCCAAACGTGACGATTTGGGAAACTTTTTCCGTGCCGTAGCGCTGCTTCACGTATTCGATGACTAATTCGCGTCGGTCCTGGCAGAAATCAATGTCAAAATCGGGCATGGATACGCGTTCTGGATTCAGAAAGCGCTCAAACAGTAAATCATAGCGTAACGGATCGAGATCGGTGATTCCCAATGAGTACGCCACTAATGAACCGGCCCCGGAGCCGCGCCCGGGACCGACTGGCACGTCGTTGTGTTTAGCCCAGTTGATGAAGTCGGCAACGATCAAAAAATATCCGGCAAACCCCATCTGAATAATGGTGTTGACTTCAAACTCAAGGCGCGATTGATACTTGGGCATTTTGCCATTGCGCACGGTTTCATCAGGAAACAGGCTGGCCATACGCTGTATCAGACCGGCTGCAGCCTGGTCGCGCAAATATTGCTCCAGACTCTCATTATTCGGTGTGGGAAACAACGGCAGCCGGTTGATACCCAGTTCCAATACCAGATTGCAGCGCTTGGCAATTTCGATTGTATTCGCCAGTGCGCTGGGAATATCGGCAAACAATTGGGTTATCTCGGCTTGTGTTTTGAAATATTGCTGTTCTGTAAAATATCTCGGACGGCGCTTGTCATCCAAGGTATGACCTTCTGCGATACAAACCCGCGCTTCATGCGCCCGGTAATCTTCTGCGTTCAGAAATTGTATGGCTTGGGTGGCAACGACAGGCAGATTGAATTTTTTGGCCAATACCAGTGATTGCTGGACTAGCATGACTTCATTGGCGTGACCATCCCGCTGGATTTCAATATAAAATCGATCAGGAAACAAATTTGCCCATTTTTGCGTCAGAATTTCCGCTTGTTGCAGATTATTTTGCAAAATGGACAATCCGATGTCGCCAAAGCGAGCGCCTGATAGCGCGATCAATCCTTGCGTACCCGATTCATTCGAATGCAACCACGATTCCTTGATCTCGGCTCTGCCATGAGTCTGGTTTTCCCGATAGGCGCGGGATAACAGACGGGATAACAGTAAGTAACCGGCGTGCGATTGGCAGAGCAGTAAAAGCCGGACTGGCTTGTTACGATCGGATTCATTGGTGATCCAGACATCACAGCCGAGAATTGGTTTGATGCCATTTTTATAAGCGCTTTGGTAAAATTTGACCAGACCGAAAAAATTCGAGAGGTCAGTCAATGCCAATGCAGGCATCTGGTCGGCCACTGCTTTGGCAACCACCTCGGGAATACGGACCGTGCTATCCAGAATGGAGTATTCGCTGTGTAATCGCAAATGGATAAAAGCGGGGTTGGTTGGCATGAAGTTACAATTCGAGTCTGAGGTGACACGGAAATTTATACAATCGAGCGCTATTCTACATTATGTTGAATTCAGCAGAACTTTTTAAAATTTAGGGTCGTTCGCGCTCAGTCTGCTGGCATTGGTAGTGAAAGAAACTGAGTATCTTTTGTGGCAGCCAATTTAATTTTCCTGGGAATGGGCCTTGCATGAATCCGACGTGGCCGCCATGCTCCGGAAATTCCAAAGTAACAGCGAGGGATACCGCTTGTTGATCCGGTAATGCCGATGCTGGCATGAAAGGATCATTTCGCGCATTAATCAATAAAGTAGGTACTTTGATATGTCTGAGCCATTGATTGCTGCTTGACTGCCGCCAATAGTCATCGGTATCGCGAAAACCATGCAAGGGTGCCGTGACCAGATTGTCAAAATCGTAAATTGATGCGCATTTTTTGAGCGCTTGGGCATCAAATAAGCCGGGAAATTGTTCCAGTTTTTCAAACGCTTTGGTTTTGAGTGTCGTCAGAAAATGACGGGTATACACTTGATTGAACCCGGTATCCAAAGCTGAACCGGCAGCCGCCAGATCAAGCGGAACGGATACCGCTGCAACGCCTGCCACGAGTTCTTTTGCTTGTCCCCCTTTTTCACCCAGCCATTTCAATAGCGCATTGCCACCCAACGAAACGCCCATCACATAAACCGGTTGCGTCACGTTTTCTGCTCGCATTTGATTGCTAACACGCTGCAGCATCCAATCGATTTCAGTGGAATCGCCGGCGTGATAGGCGCGAGACAAGCGGTTGGGTATCCCGGAACATCCACGGAAATGAATAACAACGCTACGCCAGCGGTAGGTTCTCAGGCTATTAATCATACTTAAAATATAGTGACTGGATGAATCGCCTTCGAGCCCATGGAAGAATATTACTAAAGGCGAATCGGCAGAGCCGTCCGTCCAATCCACATCGATGAAATCACCATCATCAAGTTCCCAGCGTTCGCGCCGGTACATGAACAGTTGCGCAGGCTTATTGAAATAAGGATAAAGTGTTTGTATATTCCCGCCGGGTAGCCAGGATGGCGCTGTATAACGTTCTGTGTATAAAGGAATGGTGCTTTCAGACATAGTTGCTGTTTTCACTGAGACATTCGGGTTATTTTTAGTATTCAATTGTGGGCACTAGTTTACCGTGCATAGATTCTAATATAAAAATGGCCAGCTTTTTTTGCTGGCCATTTTAATTGAGATTAAGATGCCTCAGAGAATGGTTAAGATTCCTAGAATTTACTCCATTGATCACTGTGATCACCGACAGCAATTTTACTTCTTTTGTTTAACAGGCCGTTGAAAAACCCGGCACTTTCAGTCTGAATTCTCGTTTTTAAAAAGCTGCGAGCATTTCGGTTATCTTTCAGATCTGTTTTTTTATCCGGAATGTTCATTCTTTGTGCAATTTTGTGAGAA
>NZ_JAKFWH010000058.1 GCF_021731985.1 Nitrosomonas sp. | reverse complement strand
GGCCAAGGCGTTACCCCTTCGATTTCGGACAAAAAACGATCCCGTCGTGTTTGTTTCTTCTTTGCTGCATATTCCAGATCAGAAAAGCTTGATTGCATCGCTCTATTCCATATTTATCAATACGATGCATTTTATCAAACCTTTATGACCAAAGTCGATGTGATCGAATAAATCAGTGTTTCCCTAACTCTTCTCCTTGCAGGGCGAATAGAGGACTTTCACCTCCAAGTAAGTGTGCCTGCCCCAGGCGCACCAATAAAAAAACCCCGACGCAGCGGGGTCAGTAGCGTTCTTCCTAAAAATTAGGCTGTTTCTTGCAGTTTTCTGCGTTGTGCAGCAAACCCCAACAAACCAAGACCAGCTAACAACATTGCATAGGTTTCTGGTTCCGGAATGGCTGCTATGGCATCGATTTCACCTTCGCCAGGAGAGTAAAAACCGCCAACCAGACGATCACCCGATACGACTGCAAAGTAATTATAGGCGCCTGTGAAAGACCATTGTGACGTCCAGTCGTCAGCATTCTTCAAAGCACTGGAATCATCTACACCTTTCGCCCACACATTAGTGATACGTCCTTCTTCGAGCAATGCGCCTGTTGAGTCAGAGCCGAAAATGCGGAATTCAAAAGCTTCCCAGGGCTCATCACCCGTGTTGTCAGCAGCCCAGCCATGATCAATTGCTGGAATGGCGAGGACAGAACTAAGCGCGGTGGCGCTATACACCACGATGGTAGGATCATACTGGAGCCAGTTATGATCTGCTGTGGCCATAGCGGAAGCAGCCGAAATTCCAGTGATGCCGTAAGTCGACCCATCTGCCCAGCCAGTGGTACCATTACCACCACTTGAATAACTGAGATAAGCGGTTGGTGACACAGTGCCGCTATTCACTGTGGCGGTATCAATCAATGTTGCGCCGCCAATTGCGGTTGTAGCAAAAGCTGAAGATGCTGTTGCGGTAAGTATGGCGGCAGTTATTAGAGCTCGTTTAAACACAAATCACCTCTTTAAAAAATAATCCATTCAAAATTTAGCGTTACTTAACCCTAAAAATGATACTTAATCTATTGTTTTATAACTATCCTATCTAGGAAACTGAAGTCTATCATATAGAAAATTTCTATTTAAAAAAATTGTCCTATAAAACTACTTATTTTGTCCTAATTCCTATAAGAAACAAGACAATTCAGGTTTCATCGCATTAATTCCAGCCATTTCTGTAATTTTGACTTCGACCTCGCTATACTCTTCGATATGATCAATTCATGCCCGCATAATTCCGATTCACCAAACGAGCACTTGCTGCATCGGCTATATGCCTTGCAGCAGCAGTTTCTGCACATTTCACCGGAATCCATGCAGCAAGTTGCACGTGAATTTAATCTACCGGTCAGTCAGGTGGTTTCAGTTGTTGAATTCTATTCATTTTTTTATACGCAACCTTGCGGCCGTTTCCACGTTTTGTTCAGTAATTGCACCAGTTGCGGCTATCTGGCCGGTGAACAAAACCTGATGCTGATACTTTGTCAGCAGCTACAAGTTATCCCCGGAAAAACGCGCAGTGACGGGTTGATTAGTATCGATGAGACTTCCTGTATCGGTCTATGTGATCAAGGTGCTTCGCTGCTGATCAATGGTTTACCGGTCACCCGGTTGAATCCAGATAAAATTGCAGAAATTGCTCAATGCATTACTACCGAAACACCGCTGGCAAAATGGCCCGCGAAATGGTTTGAAATCCAGGATACCGTGCATCAGCGCAGCCTGCTGCTGACAGAACAATTTATACCCGGCAGCGCACTACAAAAGGTACTGACCCAAGGTGCAGACGAAACATTATCTACAATCCTACAATCCGGGTTATGCGGCCGCGGCGGCGCCGGATTCAACACTGGCAAGAAGTGGCAACTCTGCCGGGAAGCCCCTGGCAATGCACATTATGTCGTCTGCAATGCCGATGAAGGAGAACCCGGCACTTTTAAAGATCGATTCCTTTTACGCGATCAAGCCAATGCGCTGTTTGAAGGCATGACGGTGTGTGCTTTTGTCATCGGTGCCGAAAAGGGGTTTGTTTATCTGCGCGGGGAATATCGGTATCTGTTAGACCACTTGCACGCAGTTCTCAATCAAAGCCGCCAGCAAGGATTATTGGGACAAAATATTTTAGGTCATGCCAATTTTCATTTTGATATTGAAATTGTGGTGGGTGCAGGCGCCTATATTTGCGGCGAAGAATCGGCATTGATCGAATCGCTCGAAGGCAAGCCGGGCATTCCACGCATCCGCCCGCCCTTTCCTGTAACGCACGGCTATCTTGGGCAGCCCACGGTCATCAATAATGTCGAAACATTGATCGCCGCAGCGCATATCGCAATTCATGGCAGCACTTGGTTTAAATCAGCCGGTACGGAAAAATCAACTGGCAGCAAAATCCTGAGTGTCAGCGGTGATTGCTGTTCACCGGGAATTTATGAATATTCTTTTGGAGTCAATATTCAACAGGTGCTGGATGATTGTCATGCACACAATGTCCAAGCCGTGCAGATTGGCGGTCCGGCTGGGAAACTGATTGGTGCCGCCGATTTTAACCGCACGATCAGCTTTGAAGATGTATCCACCGGCGGCTCATTTTTAATATTTGGGCAACAGCGCAATCTGTTGACTATCAATCGCAATTTCGCACGATTCTTTGCACATGAAAGCTGCGGTTTTTGCACCCCTTGCCGCGTGGGTACGCATCTACTTAAAAACAATCTGGATAAAATTGCCAACGGCCGCGGCACAGCTTACGATATCGAAGAACTCAAACAGCTCAGTCAATTGATTCAGCATCATTCACACTGTGGCTTGGGACATACGGCAGCCAATCATATTCTGGATAGTTTGCAACACTTCCCGCAAGTGTTTGAAGCCAAACTGAAGCAACATTTCACCGCGCAATTTGATTTGGATCAGGCGCTCGAGACTGCCCGTCAAGTAACGAACCGTGACGATGCCGCGGCGCATTTGGATTAGATCACATGCCAGAGAACCCAAACACGATCAGCATCGACGGACAGGAAATCTCATTCAATGCAGGACAAACCATTATGGATGCCGCATTGGCTGCGGAAGTTTATATTCCGCATCTGTGTCACTACCCCGGACTGACGCCGAGTGGCAATTGCCGGTTGTGTGTGGTGGAAATCGGCAGCCGCAGTGCTGCTGCGTGCATCACACCGGCCATTACTGGTCAGGAAATCCGCAATAACGCGCCGGAATTAAACGAAACACGCAAAGCCATCACGCAAATGCTGTTTGTCGAAGGCAACCATATTTGTCCGTCGTGCGAGAAAACCGGCAATTGCAAACTGCAAGCGATGGGTTATTATCTGGGCATGCTGGAGGATCATTTTCCGCAATTTTATCAACGCCGCGAGATTGATGCCTCGCATGCCAAAATTCTACTCGATCGTGGCCGTTGTATTTTGTGTGATTTATGCGTTCGCGCCAGCCGTGACGTGGATGGAAAGAACGTATTTGCCATTGCCGGGCGCGGCACGGGTGCACATTTGATCGTCAACTCTCCGACCGGAAAGCTGGCAGATAGCACGGTTGAAACATCCGATCTGGCGGCAACCATCTGCCCGGTGGGCGCGATTCTGATCAAGGAACAAGGCTATCAGGTGCCGATCGGGCAACGCATTTATGATCAGCACACCATCCGCGAAATTGGTTTGCAGGAAAGCATTGCGAAAAAAAATGATGATTAAGACCCAGACTAAAATCAAAATAGACACTACGTTATTAACCGATTGCTTTGGCTATCACCTGTCTTTTCTAGACATAGCCGAGTATTTGGCCGGTCTACTCGAACAGGTCGAACTTGACCGCCCGCTATTGACCGGCCTCAAACACTGCAACCCCTTCAATTTTGGATTGATTGAAGACGGTGTGTGCAATGCGGAAAATGTGCTTCTATTGCGCTGTTCCTCCACACCAAAAGCACAATGAGTTTTTCTATCGATATCTGCGAAAAAGCCGGTGTACGCACATTGCATTTCGGCTCCGACTGGATACAGGGCGCAATGCGCATCGGGCGCCCATGGCATCTGGAACTCGACTACACCCGGGAAATGATGGCAAGCCTGTTGCTGAGGGACGATGCGCGCTTTCCGCGCAAAGTACTGCTGATCGGTTTGGGTGCGGCATCACTGACCAAATTCTTATATCGCCACTACCCGCTGTCAAAACTGACCGTGGTTGAGATTGAACCGCGCGTGGTGGCTGCAGCGAGGCAATTTTTCAAACTACCGGAAGACCCGCTGCGCCTGAATATCGTGATCGCAGACGGCTCAGAGTATATCGCCGAACACGACAAGACCTACGATCTGATTCTGGTGGATGGTTTCGATGCTGACGCACGTCCCGGTGCATTGGATATGCTGCCGTTTTACCAGATGTGCCGTGCGCGACTGAACAATAACGGCATCCTTGCGGTGAACCTGCTAGGACGCAGCCGCGGGTACCAGGCCAGTCTGGAGCGCATCAAAACATCATTCGACGAACGCGCACTGGCTTTCCCATCCTGCGACAAAGGCAACGTCATTGCAATGGCCACGACCGGAGAGAAGATTCAGATTTCACTGAATGAACTCAAAGTGCAAATACTCAAATTGAAAGAAAGTACCGGACTCAATCTGCTGCCAACGCTGGTGCGTCTGGAGCAGGCAAAATCATGTCCGGGCGGGATTCTTACGATTTAAAAAAAAGCAAAAAGAGCTCTGCTTAGGGCAGGTCACAAATTGAGAAGATTGTCGGTAAATTGGATGTATTTCTGTTTTGCAAGCTGTATTCGTAATTCTGGTGTCTGACCCCGGTTTGAGTTTTGACACCAACTTGTTCTTGATTCGCGACCCCATTTTCGTGCGATCCGGTTTCCGTCCCAACTTGTGCAAAGAAGGATTCAATGTGTTCTTGCACCAATTGGTACAGGGCGATTTCTTCCGCCGGACGGCACAGTCTTGTCGACACACCATCCGCTTCAATCAATCTTGTGACTAATCTCACTGACAACAGGTCATCTGTTTGTCATAATTATGAAAAAATTATGTTTCTGATGATTACCTTTATTAGGTCGTGCCATGAACGAACAAAATAAATCTGAAGAAAGATCTTCCCTAGCGACCCCTGGGGTTGCGATTGTTGCCATTCTGTTAAGCCTTTTTGCCGCTCAGGAAGCAATATTCAAACCCACTCGGCCTCCCATGATCGATTCAGAAAGAACATTCAGCGAAGATGTCCGCTCTCGATTATGGCAGGACCCATTTCAAGCCGTGGAAGAGCACCGTAAGCAACACCAAACGCAAAGATCTTCGGTTAATTTGATAATACCTGAAGAAATTTCCTATATTGATGAACCCAATCCGCAGGCCAAGATTATTTTTAAGAATACTGGCGACAATAGAAATGGGAAAAATGTATTAATTCAAATTCCAGAGCTTTCTGATCAATTTGGCTATGAGTACAGTCACGATCCCACGCGCGTTTGTTATGATCAAGAAACCATGAAGAATCGGAAAGATGAGCCATACAAGGACTCTAAAATATTGGCTCATTCAATCGAAGATTTAAATTGCAAAATCAAAATTAATAGAAAAAACTCCGGCACTAATAAAAAAAGCTTACATGTACTCGCAGTGATGGTGCCGGGTGGCCCTTACGCTGAAGATAAAGAACGGCGACTACGATCCCGTTATGCGGTGATATCTGCGTTAACAGATCTAACCTATACACCACAGGATCCAGAACACATTGAATTTGTTGAATTTAAAGAAACTTGCAATGCAGTACTGCAAGAATTACGTACTACTGAATTGGCTAAGAGTACGGAAAAGAAAAAATTAAATGATACAGAAAAAAAACTGGAAGAAAAAGTTCATTTCTGTCATATGGGTACTTTTATGCCCTACGAATGGTTTAAGCGCCAAGACAATGATGCTGACAAAGTTTTATTACTCTGGCTAGATAACAGTGGATTTACAAGCACTAAAACACCCCTCAATACGGTAGGTTTTTTAAAGAAAGAACTTGACATCAAAAACCCTAATAGCCATTTCAGCATAATTGGACCAGCTGGTTCCGATGCATTAAATGAAATGTACCGTGAAGTAATTGATATAGAAGAAATAATTCCAATTAAGAATCTTTATAATGCTGTTCATAGCCCCAGATCATTCTACTCAGAGCTTGAAAACAGTTACATCTATACACCTACAGCCACAGTAGAAAAAAAGCATTTGCATGTAAAAGATAATGGTACAAAGATGAATAGAAACTGGCTGGACGAAAGAATTGTCAGAACAATCAGCACACAAGATAAATTAGCCAATACAATACTCTGTGAATTGGCATTACGAGGCGTCATTCCCTATCATGCTGAGAACACGCAATTTATCAAAAAGGGATGCGGGGAACTGTCCGGATTTGTGCTGCCAAACAATCATAAACCGCATCACATTGTACTGATTGGTGAAAAAGACACATTCTATTCGCAGAAATTGACCGAGTCTTTGCTGGATGCCATAAGGTCGCTGAATAACAAAGATTCGCCATTAAAATGGGTATATTCTTTTCCTTATCTGCGCGGTTTGGATGGTATAACTTCCGAGCACTCTTCTACTCAGAGAGATAACAAGAAAAAAGAATCTCAAGCAAATAAACCAAACAGCCAGGAAACAAAAGAAACAGTGGAACGTCCCGTTGGCCCAAGTCAACTTGATTATTTGCTCAGCCTTGCTGAGAAAATAAAACAACTGGATAATCAATATGCCAATGAAGGTGGCATTAAAGCAATCGGCATTACAGGTAGTGACACCTACGACAAACTACTGATATTACAAGCCTTACGCAACAAATTTCCTAAAACACTATTTTTTACGACAGATTTGGATGCTCGGCTATTTTATCCAACTGAAATAAAATGGACGCGCAATTTACTGGTTGCATCACCATTCGGTTTAGAATTAAGCGATACCGTGCAATTTAAAAGCAATACTGTGCAAAAAACAGCGTCACCATTCAGAGATAACTATCAAACTTCTATATATTTATCTATTTTACTTGCAATGCACTGTATAGAAGGACATAAGCAATGCAAGGAATCTATAGCAAAATTATGGACTGAAGAACCGCGGATGTTCGAGATCGGCAATCATAGCGCAATTGATCTTAGTCATAGCTCCATAAGTGGTTTTCATCCAAAACCAGAGAATGCGCAAGCGTCAGTATTGAAGAACCCTTTAATGCAAGCGAGAAGCATTGAATTGGGTCCATTAAAACCCATCGACATACCACAATTTGTTTGTTTTATAATTGGCATTATCTTTTTAACAGCTCTCTTACAACTCGCTGTCCCGAGACGCTACCACATCAATATTCTAGCAATTGCTTTTGTTTCTAGTATCTTGGTCGGTTTTTATAGTTTTATACTATTGAATATGGATTTAGGATCTGAGCCTTTATCATTTAACAATGGTATCAGTTCCTGGCCTGCCGCTGGAATAAGGCTTTTAGCAATCTGTTTGGTAATTATTTTTCTTTTAAAAATATATTTTCAGACAAAAAAAAATGATCAGTCCATTACCGGCATATACTTATCACAGGAAAACAAAGAAGAAGCCACGGCAACGTTAAAAATAAAGAACCCCTGGTCGTTTTTTTGGATTGACAATTGGAAAAAAACAGAAAGTAATGAACTGGTGAGATTTACAGAGCTCTGGTGTGAATATCTCTCCTTCAGAAGATGGTTTTATTTTGTTCCAAGAATATTAATTCTGCTCTTGCTTTATTTTACTTGTATCTATGCATTAGGACTCACCGACCCCGTTCTTCAACCCAGCATCCCATTCCGTGGCGAGTTGAATTTACACTTTTCTCAGTGGATAATTTTCTTTGCAGCATTTGTCTTTTTTATTTTAATTTTTGTTATCGTGGATATTTCACACTTAACCAGCCACTTTGTAGGATTACTTGGAAAAGGAAATGTTAACTTAAGCAAAAAGTTAATTGGTGAATATTGCGGCAAGTTTAATTTACCGGAATCTGCAGTCAACGACAAAATTCTAATGGATATTATTTATAAAACCACCAAAACCATCAATGGGCTTATTTACTATCCCTTCATTTTCCTGCTCCTGTTCCTTTTAGCGCGTAATGATTATTTTGATAACTGGCAATTTCCACCATCAATTTTAATTATTATCAGCTTTACTGTGCTAATAGCGTGGTGTAGTGCATTTAGATTGACACGGGCCGCAAAGATAGCGAGAAAAGAAATCCTAAAAAGATTAAACAGCTTAATAAAAAATAACGATATAGAAAATTTTGCTCAGGTAAAATTGCTGATTACTGAAATAGAAAATCTTAAAAAAGGACCCTTCCTGCCATTAACACAACACCCAATGGTTCTGTCCTGGCTCATACCATTTGGTAGTGCTGGTGGGTTGTATTTACTGGAATACTTTGCATCTACTGCAGTGTAATCTTTAAGCATCCAACTATAATGAAATTATCGGTGTATAGGAGAAATAAACACACTTTTACATCAGAAAAAAACGAATGCAATTTTTAACCGCCACAGCTGGGCTGAATGCAGGTTATTTTGTGGATTGTGGTACGCAGCCCTTTGCCATGATCTCTGAGAACGGTTTTTGTTCTCAAAGTGTCGACTTCCCTGACTAAGCCTTGAGTTGCCGTATAAAATGCTTTAAAGTTATTGATTTATCGCATTATATCCTGCAGATATCCAGCCCCACCTCTTAAGCCACCAAAAGGGCGCTCCATAGACAAAACTGAACTGTTTGATGCCGTGCTATTATCTGAGCATACTGGATGAATATTTTCCGCAGTTTTATCGGCACCATGGAGTGAATGGAAAGAACGTATTTGCGGCCGCGAAGAAAAATGATGATTAAGCCCAAAATCAAAATTGCCACCACTTCATTAGCCGGTTGCTTCGGCTGCCACATGTCTTTTCTCGACATGGACGAGCGTCTGATAGATCTGCTCAAACACGTCGAGTTTAATCGCTCACCATTCACCGACATCAAGCACTGCGGCCCATGCGACATTGGATTGATCGAAGGCGGTGTGTGCAACGCGGAAAATGTGCATGTGCTGCGTGAATTCCGTGCCAATTGCAAAACACTCATTGCCGTCGGCGCTTGCGCCATTAATGGCGGCGTGCCCGCAATGCGGAATTATTTTGATTTGCAGGAATGCTTACAAGAAGTGTTCTTATCTGGAACCGGCATCACGAATCCACAGATTCCCGATGACATTGAGTTACCATTGTTACTGGACAAGGTGTATCCCGTCAGCGAAGTGGTACGCATCGATTATTTTCTCCCCGGCTGCCCGCCTTCCGCCAATGAGTTCCTGCAAATACTGGAACCGCTATTGGCCGGACAAAAACCCGTGTTTTCCAAATCCCATTTGCATTACGACTAAACCAACGAATATGCAACCCGATCATCCATTACCACCTGCTACCCGGCGTATTGCCATTGACCCGATTACCCGCGTCGAGGGGCATGGCAAAATCACGTTGCTATTGGATGAAAACAATCACATCGGCGAAGCGCGACTACATATCGTCGAATTTCGCGGCTTTGAGAAATTCATCCAAGGCCGCCCGTATTGGGAAGTACCTTTTTTTGTGCAACGGCTGTGCGGCATTTGCCCGGTTAGCCATCAATTGGCGGCGGCGAAAGCGGTGGATCAAATCGTGGGTGTGCGGCAACTCACACCGACAGCAACCAAATTGCGCCGCTTGCTGCATTTCGGCCAGATCCTGCAATCGCACGCGTTGCATTTTTTCCATCTTTCTTCCCCGGACTTCCTGTTCGGCTTCGGCAGTGATCCGGTGCAGCGCAATATTGTCGGTGTTTTGGAGCAATACCCGGAAATCGCACTAAAAGGCGTCAAGCTGCGCAAATTCGGTCAGCAAATTATCGAAGCGATCACCGGCAAGCGCATTCACGGCACCGGCACCGTGCCCGGTGGCATGAACAAACCGTTGACGATTACCGAACGCGATGCGTTGCTGGCTGATATTAACAATATTCTGCAATGGAGTCAGGAAGCGCTGGCGCTGAATGAGCAAATCCACACCGCACACCCGGAACACCGCGATTTTGGTACCCTGCGCAGCAATTATCTCAGTATGACCGGAGCAAACGGTGAACTGGAGTTCTATCACGGCGGATTGCGGGCGCGTTATGCCGATGGCGCTCCTATTTTTGATCAGTTTGATTACTGCGATTACCAACAGATGCTGCGGGAAGAGGTGCGCCCGTGGAGTTACATGAAGTTTCCCTATCTCTCAGCATTAGGGATCGAACAAGGCTGGTACCGCGTTGGTCCGCTCGCGCGCATCAACAATTGCGACCGTATCTCCACGCCGCTCGCCGAAGCCGCGCGATTGCGATTCAGAGCCTACGGCAACGACGGAGCGGTGCACGATACATTGGCCTACCATTGGGCACGCATGATCGAATTGCTACACTGCACCGAATCGATTCACGCTTTGCTGCACGATGCAGATATCACCGGCGCAGAACTGATGACGGATAAAGGCGAGCGCCAGCCGCAAGGCATCGGCGTCATCGAAGCCCCGCGCGGTACGTTGTTTCATCATTATCAGGTCAACGAAGAAGGTCTGGTCACCCAAGCCAACCTGATCGTCTCAACCACCAGCAACAACCAGGCGATGAACGAATCGGTACGCACCGTCGCCAATCAATACCTCGACGGCCAAGAAATCACCGAGGCGCTGCTGAATCACCTCGAAGTCGCCGTGCGCGCGTACGATCCCTGCCTGTCCTGCGCCACGCATGCGTTGGGTAAAATGCCGCTGCAGGTGACGCTACAAGACACGGTGGGGAAAGTGATTCATCAATTGACGAAAGGAGTTAATGGTACGATTCGGTGATGAATGAAAGAGGCACGGATTTAAAAAACTTGTTATATTAAAAGCTAAATTGACAATCTTTCATGTAATAAAGGAAATAGTATGCGGCATTTTATTTTGGATTTCATTTCTGAATATTCAATTGCGTCATTTCGGATATCTAATTCTAGTTATTAGGTTGCACTAATAAGGAGACTGGTCATTCGTATCCCTTGGACTGGCAGCAGATGCATCACCTGCCTTCGCGAGACGGTTCTCTCCGAGGAGCATCTCATCCCAAAGGCGCTCGGAGGTCATCTGACAGCTGTCTTTCTTTGCCAAGCTTGCAACTCTTCTCTCGGGCATCGCACTGAAGCAGCTGCGCGATTAGATCCTACAGTCCGGCTTCTCGTGAACGATCTTGCCGCCGAGATACCAGCGCTGGCCCAAGCCCTTTCGAAAAACTCACCCTATGTGGGATGCGGTCTAGGAGGAAAAACGACGGGCCACGTCAGGGATGGTGAGTTTTTAGTTCGCGCCAAGACAAATCCAGATGGCTCGCTTATACAATCTACACCTGAAGCACGAAAATCCATCGATGCCATCCTCCGTCGCCAAGGATACGACGCACCATTCCGCGCCGAAGCTATTCGGGCGCTAGACGAAGCACCAGAGAACATTCGAGTCAGAGTTGCTCCTGACTTAGAAGTTGTGAAATGGGGAATAACGAAACTCGAGTTGGCGCTCGATGGGCCACTGCTTGATCCGGTCATTCCACTGAAAATCGCCTTCGAATTCATCGCTTGCCATCTTGGGACTGACATATACGAGGAAATACAGCCTCTTGATGAGATCCGTCATGCTCTCACAACAGGCGAACTGGACCCAAGTCTGATCCATGTCGAGCGACTGATTGCCGAGAAGTCCCACCCATTTCACGGTATCATCTTTGAGGGCAACGACCCATACGCGAAAGTCCAGATTCGCCTTTTTGGGAAACTCGGGTTTCGTATTCATTTCCTACGACTCGCTATCGGGGGTCCTAGAGGAGAATATACTCATGATCTAATTACTAATGAGGAGCATGTCCGTGAGATATCAGAGTGTAAAGTTGATTAACCTAACCTCCGCTTACAGTTACATCGAATGATCTCACTTCCGCAGCCACCACAGTATCAACGTCAGTACGACAGAGATGATCAAGCCGGTCATCAACGGAAAATAAAAGCTGAAATTCTCGCGTTCGATGTGAATATCGCCGGGCAAGCGGCCGAGCGGCAATTGCGATAGCCAGGGCCACAACAGGCCAAGCACGAGTAGCAAAACCCCGAGTGTAATCAGTAACTGTTGCATCGCATTTTATCCGGTTAACTTACGAAACATATCGTATGTGCTAATTCTGCTTTGGAAATATCAATTTGTCCGCTGCAAAACCCAACTCTGCGGCTCGCTGTACAAACCGGTCAAGCAATGCATCGCTAACCGTTGGGGTTCTTGCCAGCAACCATAGGTACGACTTGTCGTAACTGGTGACGAAGGCGTATTGGTAATTTTCCTTGTCCAATTCAAACACGATGTAAGCACCATAAAAAGGACCGAAAAAGGAAACTTTCAGATACCCTTGCTGCGGGTCTTCGACAAAATAAGCTTTGCCTTCGGCTTCTTTCCACTTGTTATCCACCGCCGAAAAGCCTTTGTTAATGACTTTGACACCGCCATCGTCGCGTAGAAAGTATTCCGCCGTGACGTTGTCGAGCCCGCGTTCAAACGAATGATCGAGCCGGGCGATTTCGTACCATTTTCCCAAATATTTGTTGAGCTCAAACCCATTAATCGGTTCGATATGCTGCGGGATCGATACACAACCGCTTATCCAAAGAGTCAGAAAAATACCCAGTAATTGTCGCATTTCTAAATACTCATGAAGTCGTTAATGCCGGGTAATCCGTATACCCTTCAGCGTCCCAGGTATAAAACGTAGCCGGACTGGGTTGGTTGAGTGGCGTGCTCGCTTTGATCCGTGCCGGCAAATCGGGATTCGCCAAGAAACTGACACCAAAAGCCACCGCATCAATTTTTCCTGCGGCGATATCTTTACCTGCTTCCTCGCCGGTGTAACCCATATTACCGATCAACACACCTTTATAATGCTGGCGAATCGGCGTCATCACGTCGCCGTTTTGCTGCTGAAAAAAATCACCGCGCATCACATGCAAATAGGCAATGTGATAGTCGTTGAGCCGGGTCGCCAGCCAGGTGAATAATCCGACCGGATCGCTATCGATCATGCTGTTGTAGCTGTTCAACGGTGAAATACGCAATCCGACTCGATCGCTCCCCCACACGGCGCTGACGGCTTCAAGCACTTCCAATGTTAAACGCGCCCGATTTTCAAACGAGCCGCCGTAAGGACCCGTACGCTTGTTCGAGCCGTCGCGCAGAAACTCATCTAGCAAGTAGCCGTTCGCACCATGTATTTCGATACCATCAAATCCCGCAACTTTGGCATTTTCCGCAGCTTTCTTGAATCCGGAGACTAAGCCTGATAGTTCATCGTCACGTAATTCTCGCGGAATAACATAAGGTTTCGTTCCTTCTGGCGTGCGTACTTCATCATTAGTGATGGCAATTGGACTTGGTGCAACCGGCTGCGCGCCACGATTGAGCAACGGGTGACAAGCTCTGCCGCCATGCCAGATCTGCAGGAAGATTCTGCCACCGGTTGCATGCACTGCATCGGTAACTTGCTTCCAGCCAGCAATCTGCTCTGAAGAATAAATGCCCGGCTCCTTCCAGAAGGCTGAATTGCCTTCGGTCGCCATGGTGGCTTCCGCAATGATCAATCCGGCACTTGCCCGCTGCGCGTAATATTCTGCCATCAAGTCATTCGGAATATGCGCATCCCCTGCCCGGCAGCGTGTAAGCGGCGCCATGAAAATGCGATTTGGCACATTCAATGTACCCAGCTTTAACGGTGTAAACAGCGTATTCATCCGGCTAAATCTCCAAAGTGGTAGTACTGTTTATTTTAGCGCAAATAAGCGAATTGAAATTTATCTTGATTTTTGCTTTTGAAGCAGATGAATAATTTCCTTATTTTTCATAAAGAAAGAAATTTATTCGTGTATCTGCAACAGAAATGTGAATTAAATGTGAAATATGTGTGAACTTTTTGTGAAGTAACGTATCATAGAGTTACAAAGCTATTTTCAGTAAGTTTTATAAACCTCAATTAAGGAGATTCACATGAAAACAAGTCATATTTTTGTTCTGTCAGCTTTAGTTATTACCGGTGCTTACTTTGGCGCTCTGTCGTTGTTTGAATTACCAGAAACCACGATGGAATGGGTACTTTCAGATATTATTCTCGGCGCGATACTTTATGTGAACTACTTGGTGATTGCCATGGCACATGGTTCACCAAAAACCCAAAAGAACTATTCTGAAAAAAAGGTTACCGCGTAATATTTTTTATTTTAAATGGGGTTAATGCAAATACTTCAATCGCATTAACCCCAGTGATAACTTTATTTCACTTGAATCAAGGAGATTCTCATGAAAACAAGTCATATTTTCATTTTGTCAGCTTTAGTGATTAGCGGCACATTTTTTGGCGTTTTGTCTTTGTTTGAATCGCCAGAGACTGTAATCGAACAAGTTACTTTGGATATTATTCTAGGATCGATTCTTTATGTGGGTTATTTGGTATTTGGTATGACATATAGCTCATCAAAAACCAGAAAACATTATCCGGTAAGAAAGGTTACTGCATAAAATATACTAGTCTGAACGGGGTTAGTGCGAATACTTCAGTCGCATTTTCCCCGTTTTTTTATTCAAGGATTGCAGAAAGCTATTTTTTTAAAATACAGGTAGTAACGCGCACAAGCGCTATAGACGTTTGAATCGTTCTGCCGGATGATCTAGCCAATGAATCAATCCTTGTGTATTCAGCCGAATATCCGAACTCAGGAGTTCATCAATCTCTGCTTGCGGTAACCGGCAGTCGTGTTCCGCTAATCGTTGTAATAATAATTTGCTGAGTGCTTCCGAAATAACGGATTGCCGATTCGTTTTATCATGCCTTGCAGCCTGAGCAATCTCCACATGCGCATCAATCAAGTAGTGCATCGATTCCGCATGA
>NZ_JAKFWH010000025.1 GCF_021731985.1 Nitrosomonas sp. | reverse complement strand
GCGTATCAAACGTTTCATCGGCAACAGCGAGAATGCGGTGAAAACGCAGATCTGGTGCGCCGTCGCCACTTACGTGCTGATCGCCATTGTTAAAAAGGAGCTTCAAATTGATGCCTCGCTCTACACTGTGCTACAGATTTTATCGGTCTCTGTTTTTGAGAAAAACCAGTTGCGACAAGCCTTACAAGGCGCCGTCTACATTCCAGAACAGCGCGGCTCCGCTAACCAACTGAATTTGTTAAACTTTTAACCGGACACTACTGACTTTAAGATTATATGACATCATTTTGTTTTTTAATGACTGATTACTAGGCCAATGTTACTCTTGCTTTGCTGCCAAGAGTCTTGCCGTCTCTATCGTAGTTCTGCACGACAATCTCCTTGCCGGCGATATCGATGCGTGTGAAATTATCATCCTGCTCAAAACCGTAGGCCTTGTAACTCATGATGACATCGTCGTTGACGTCGAAGTCGTCGCCCTCCTGCTTGGAATCGTGCACGAAGGACAGGGGATCACCATCTGCGAAGGCCCATGGCCAATAGAACGCGGAGGACGTGATACAGAACGCGCGAAGCGGAAGTTGGCCGGTGGTTTTGTGGGTGAAGGTAATCTTGGCGAGATTGGAGCAATGCACGTCGCCACTCAGAAAGACGACATTCTGGATGTTTCCACTAACAATAGTTTGAAGCAATTGGCGACGCGTCTCAGGAAATGCTGCCCACGAATCGTCTTCGCATTTCTTGCGACGGCTGCGCTCGTCGGTACCGGCTGTTTCGACTCCGTTTGGAACGAAGATGCTTGGAGACACAATGAATTTCGGGCTGTCACCGGTCTTCTTCTGCTGTGACAGGAGCCAAGCGCATAGAATGTCGATCTGGCCTTGATAATTTGGCGCGCTCGGCTTGGCAGGGTAACCTAGTAGGTGGTTGTCTTCGAGAACATAATCTTTGTCATCACGGATACGTTGGGTGCGGCTATCCATAACAAAAAACGGGTAGCCATTGCACTCGAATGAGTAAAACAGCTTATCGCCATCGGCGTCTTGAACTTCGCCCCGAGGGCCGTAATTTCTTGGGCAATGCAGCCATTGGTAGCTCATGTAGGCAGAAATCGCGGTCTGGAACAGGAGTCGTTTATCCGCGTCTCTGTCCATTCGGCCCTTGACCCAGTTATCTTCGATTTCGTGATCGTCGAGAATCATATAGGTGGGCACTGAGCGAAGCAGGGCGCGCATATTCGGCGAGTTTAATGCCGTGACGTAGCGTTCGTGAAATTCTGACGGAGTGTCGGCTCGCTCAAGTGGAATCTGACGATGTATTTTATCCGCATAAATCTGGTCGCCGACCATCAGGAGGAATTGCAGTGTACTCTCGGATTGAAACTTCTCGTGAATAGAGCCGAAGATGCGATCCGCCTTTTTTGTAGCCCAGAGGAGCCCAGGGTAGCGACAGGAACCAAAAATGAAGGATAGACCCTTGTCGCCGGTACCCTGGTAAGTAGTAAACGTGGCTACGCTTTCCTCAGGAATCAATTGTTCCAGGTCGTCACATAAGGCTTCTGCTTTGGGGAGTTTCTTCAGCAATTCTTCATCCTCGACGTTTGCCATATCATCGGTGCTGTCGAGTGTGAGTGAGCCGACTCTGACGCTGTAGGTCGTATTGGGCTTGAGTTTGGTGAAATCCACGACGCCTGTGCGATCATATTCTCGGTGAAGGCGCAGATAACAAGCCGACTTGGTGACGTAGATGCCCTTGGCATCATACAGGGCAGCAACGCCGACAGTACGTCCAGGCGCCTCATCAGACCCACGCATCCAGATACGCGTGGAAGTGCTTGTCGTGTGACCTACGATGGGGCCTACGCTGGGGCTTCGTAGCATATTACTCATGATCAAATCTCCTGTGGTTTATCCGGGGGAAGGTTAGTTGAAGTTGCCTGCGGACAGGCGGGTGCACCTCACGCATTGCGCTATTCCCGACAATGCAGTTAATGTGCCTGGAAGCGTATAGAAAAAATAAACGCACTTTTTAATAGGAGATGAAAGTACTGAAAATCAAATGAAATGTCAAACATACTGACAAATGATCAGAAATTCACAAAATCTGTTCCCGGTCGGCAGCAAGAAGCATCGAGTCTAGATTTTCTTTGCTATTCACACGAAAGGCGCCTAACTGATATGCACAAAGGCTTGGGAAGATAGTGCCGCGTCATTCGCATTTGACGCATTACTTTTGTTCTTGTGTTGCCAGAAATAATCTCAAAAATGACGCTCTTTTTCCAGCACGCGTTCCGTGCCATGAAAAATACTCATCTTCAGTGCCGGTGCAAAGCGAGCGATCTCTTTTGTCCAGTTGGTCAAAGTGAATACAAAAGCTTGGTATAAGGCGTTAAAACGTGCTGGCATTGAAGATTTCCGCTGGCATGATTTGCGCCATACCTGGGCAAGCTGGCTAACTCAGAATGGTGTGCCGTTGAGTGTCATTCAAGAGATGGGTGCATGGGAATCTGCTGAGATGGTGAGGCGTTATGCTCACCTGGCACCTGAGCAATTTGCCCAGCATGCCAGAGTCGTAGATGACGTGTTCAATGGCACAAATTTGGCACAATCGAAGTAAAGGCGGTTCGGTTATGTTTCTAACTCATTGTTTATTGGTGCTGTTGCGCAGAATAGAACTGCGGACCTACTGATTACGAATTCTAAAGATATGTATTTTACACTGTTTTAACTTCTTTGAAATAGTGCTAGAAATCTTATATCTACTTGCTTTCATCTTCTTTCTTGTTTTAAACTCCACCCAGTAGTTTGACATCTATCGTCTACACTGTGTCTACATGAATGGAGAGAAACAATGACTGAAGCAACCCCAGCACTTCCATTAAAAATCACTAAATCCTATGTAGACAGACTGGATGCACCAGCATCTGGTCAAGCGTTTGCCCGTGATGCTGAATTGAAGGGTTTTGCGGTGCGCATTACAGCATCTGGCGCAAAATCATTCATCCTTGAGAAACGGATTTATGGCAAAGTCAAACGATTAACCCTTGGTCGTTATCCTGAGTTAACGGTTGAACAAGCTAGAAAAGAAGCGCACAAATTACTGGGTCATATTGCAGTAGGACGGAATCCATCCGCTGAAAAGAAATATAAGGCATTGCAAGGAACAACCCTGGAGCAAGCCTTTAGTGACTTCATCACGGTTAGAAAGAATCTCAAAGCTCGCACACTTTATGATTATCAGCGTGTAATGAAAGTCGTCTTTGCTGATTGGCAGAACAAAGCGATGCTGGATATTAGTAAAGACATGATCGCCAAACGTCACAGCAAAATCGGTGTAGAGCGTGGCGAAGCCTATGCCAATCTATCCATGCGTTTCTTACGCGCTTTATTCAATTTTGCCATTGCGCAATATGAAGATGGCAGCGGTCATGCAATCTTACGAGAAAATCCCGTGATGCGCCTCACCCAAACCCGCGCATGGTATCGGGTAGATCGTCGCCAAACGGTTATTAAACCTCATCAGCTTGCTCCCTGGTATCAGGCAGTCATGTCACTAAAACAAGATAAGATTACTAATCAATCTGCACTGGTAGCTGATTATCTTTTATTCCTTTTGTTTACTGGATTACGCCGTCAAGAAGCCGCAACCCTGAAATGGTCTGATATTGATTTGGATGATCGATCTTTCACATTGAGGGATACCAAGAACCGAGAACCTTTGACACTGCCGCTAACTGATTTTATTTCCGGTCTATTGGAAAGCAGAAAGGCTGCAATAGATTCTGACTATGTTTTTGCTGGGGATGGTAAAGCGGGTTACTTGATTGAACCCCGTCGGCAGGTGCAAAAAGTCACTGAGTTATCCGGTGTATCGTTTACGTTACATGATCTGCGCCGGACTTTTATCACAGTTGCCGAGAGTATTGATATTTCAGCTTACGCGCTCAAACGTCTGGTGAACCATAAGATGACCAATGATGTGACGGCTGGTTATATTGTTAGTGATGTGGAACGCTTGAGAAAACCGATGGAACAAATATCTGCTCGATTATTGCACTACTTTAGTATTGATAGTAAGTCATAAATTTGAGTTCTATCTTTTACAAAAATATTTCATCTCATTTTGTTCTTTAGATCATCCAATTTTGATTCAAGCGCCTTGGCATAAGTATAAGCAAGTTCCTTGATTTCAGTACTTTCATTTTCTCTTTTGGACAACTCTAGTAATTCATGAACATCATTGCGATTACCAAATTCATATAGCTCTACAATTAGACTTTTTCTTCTATTCACATCCAATGATTTAAAAAATAATAATTTCTTCCTTGATTGCAAGATATGATCAATAGTTCTTTTATGTCTGTTCTTTTCCTCGCCTTCCAGTTCATTCCTATTATTTAGAATATAAATTTCGTCAGCGAAAATTATGTCTACAGTATTGATTGTATCGCGCAGTAAGCAATCGATATCCTTTTCGACTTTAGCTAAGACTTGTAATTTGTTCTCGATCTCACGAACATGGGCCGCTGCCTTATTTGCTAACACGATAAAATACATAGAGAAAAAGAATGCAATCGAAGATATTACAATACCCGCTAATGATAGTATGTCACTCATTTGTACAATCGGTCGCTTATTAGATAAAGGGTTTAAATAATTCTCAAATTTTTGGTATATTCATTTCAGTTAGTATCTGAACTAATTGAGTAGGAAGTGTTGTTTGTTTTACTAGGTATTTAATTTTTTTTTCACGACTCCATTGAGCGATATCAGGTTTCTGTAATATGGTTAAAAGCAATATGGGGATATTAGGATATTTATCTTTACAGAATTCAGCCAGTCTTAGACCTGTCGCGGTTCCCATCTCAGTATCTACTTTGTCTAGTCTTGTTCCTATAGGAAGCATTGCGTCCATGAGAATGCATCTGATTCTATCGCTATTGTTTTCAATCTCAACAAACGCCACATCAGCATTATTGGCTCGGATAACGGAATATCCAGCGTCTTCAAGTTCCTCGAGATAAGCTCTTAAATAATTATCTAAATCATCATCAATCCACAGTATCAAAATAATTCCCTTTCTTTTAAAAATTAATATCGTATCGATTGCCAGTAACGTTCATTCTTATACCCATCAGTTTGTAATTTTCTGGATAGAGTCAATTGGAAAATAGTGGGATTTTGGCAGCCTACTAAAGAAATAGTTGAATGAAAATCTTCGACTATTCGCTTGACTACAAAGAGTCCAATACCAAGCCCCCTCACATCATGCTGAACAACTCTTCGATCACGATATCCAAAATAAAATATTTTTTCTTTATCATCATTTGAAACACCAATACCCCAATCACTAATTTTCACGATGATATCGTCTCCATTATTAGCATGCTTTGATTCTATGATTACCTTGAAATATTTTGTAGTTATATCTCGATACTTAATTGCATTTGTTAATAAGTTCATGAAGACCTGTATAAAAGCAGTTTCGTCAACATACAAGTTGATTGCTCTATCTACATTATTCTCTATACTACTGATTTGTAAGTGCTCAGCCCGAACAAATCCCATTGCCATTTTGTATGATCTTTCAATAATCTCTCTGAGATTAACTAACGTAATGTTATAAAGGGCATTCCTTGATTTTCCAGCAGTGCCTTTCCATGCATATTCCACATTTCTGGTAATAGCACCCAGTACATCAGTATTGTTCATGGTCGTTTCTAAGTAATCAGTCAACTTCTCCCTATCCATATTTCTACCACAATCTTTCCCTATAATTCGACTTATGTCAGCTCGAATAGCATTCACGGGCCCCATGGCTTCATGGACCATGTGCATGGCAAAAGTTGATCTAACTATTTCGCTTTGCTCGTATTCTAGATATAAAGCTAATAATGATCCTAATCTATTGATGAGCTGAAAATCATCTTGATTGAAAGCTTCTATAATAGCTCCCTGATTGCCCGCATGCTTATTAATCTTATTGATAACTCGAATAATTCCAATCACATCATTAGGCCGCGCAGGATTTGCTATAGGAATCCCCATAAATGATTTGTGGGGATTTTCCGTAACCTCTTCCCATTTACACCCTTGGTAGTTTGCTGAAGTAAGATCATGGATTTTTCCTAAATCATCGATAATGAGCGCAGTTTTGTTTTCAAAAATTTTTCCTGTCTTTCCTTCCCCAGGAAAATAATATACTCCGTCAGCATTCGTACTTGTACTTTTTATTAATTTTAGACAGTGGAAAATTGGATCCCATATAAAAATAGAGCATGCCTCAAAATTTATATATTTTTTCAGAAATATAATTATTGAATACAGTGTACTAGCAAGATCCTTATTTTTCTTTGTATATCCTTCAAAGTGCTCCATAACATAGTTAATGAGTTTAGATAGCGCATTTTCATTTTTTTGTGCGAGCCCAAAAGAAAAAAGCTCTGCTAGTAGCTGTGCTTGTGTTATGGAGAGTCTAGTTGTGCAATTCCTATTAGTATACAGATTCAACAAATAGGTATTACGTCTACCCATGAGATACTTTCTTGGACTGTAAATCGGTATACAGATCATTCGTTGTAACTCATATTCCTTTATCCTCTCTGGAGCAAGATGCGATTCTCCTTTTTCACTTGCTAGTTTTATTTCCTCAAATATTTCCATTCGCTCATTTAACAGCGTGCCTAACAAGCCATTGTCTGGAAGTTGCACAAATTCTTTTTCGTTAATTACATCAGGAACATATCCATAACATCCGACTAATGTTATTAATCTCTCATCTCCATATTTGACGATTCGTGACTCATCTTTCATGCCAACAAATGTGTTGACTTTCCATAAATTTGCGTTAATTACGTTTAAACCACTTTGCTTTAAACCATCTACTGTTGCTTTTAATAATGCTGGGATAAATTCTGACTCTTCAGATATTTGCGTTGCCTTGAGTAGATTAATTAGCAAATCTGCATCTTTGGTACTGTCTTGAAATGATTGTGTTTCTTTATTCATGTTGTTCGGTATCTTGTGTAAGAGTTTTTAATTTTATTGGTACAGTACAGATATCTAGTAAGTTTGCCAACCTGCTAGGTATATTAATTTGAACACTCCAGCATTAATAACAAAGTTACTACTAACCAGAATCTATAGGATTTTGATTTTGATTTTGATTATTATTATGGCTTAACATCTCGTAGATGTATTGAGGCCAATAAATTTGCTCCGCGCGCCCTGCACCCTATCCCCGTGGCAAGACCACGGCGAATCGCAAGTTGAAAAAGTCGGTAAAAATTGATTACTGCTGAAACTCGAGCTCATAAAGTAGTCTATAAGCATTTTTTTAATTCTGGGAAGGGCCTCTATCCCAATAAACCTGAATTTTTCGTGTTTACAGACTTTTCACCGGCCTGCTATTGATCCGGCCATTAAGGAAGCTCTGATTAAGTCCTTCGACAAGCTCAGGGAGAACGGTAACTTGTTGATTTAGTTAATTGTTATCTTTTGGAGTCATGAGTATAATTAACTTGCTCAGAGTTTCCTTAAAAAGATTTATTGGAATCTCCGTATTCCGGTCTTATTTGCTATGAAAAATCGAACAGTTTAATGGCCAACTCTATAATACAGTAACAGTATCATTTATCTGATTGACCACAAACAATTCCCTTAAGTGTTTGGGCTATTAGCCGTCAATTGAAACTATTGACTTACTACTATGAATAGCTTGCCATGCATATTGATAACAGCCCTGACTTTAAAACTGTCTGGCGATTGGCGCATGACTGGATAGGCGCCGACCCGGACAAAACAGATCCCAGCGCGATTTCACCTGAGCTAAGAACCGCTATTCATCGCTTGATGCATGCGATGTATAGCCGGGAAATATCGGCCAGATGGAAGGGATGGCGAATCTTTATCGATGATTCCTTTATCTCATCAGTTTTTGATTTTTTCCATGATTTAAGATTCATTCAATGCCTTAGAAGCAATAAATTTAACAAAGCTTACCTGGATAGTCTTTATGTAAAACGAAATGAAGTTATCAATTGGTGCATCAATGTAGCGAGACTTGAACCTCCCCCTTGCTGGGCGACAACAAAACTACAATCCACTGAAGCTGTGGACACCGATGATGAAAACAAAAATTGGTATGACGGACTCACTGAAAGACGCAAGAGGAAAATTGGTTGCCTTGAGTTAGCCAGAAAGTTGTGGGAAGAAAACCCAAAACAGTCTTATGATCAAATTCGTAATCATCCCATAATGAAGCAGTATGGAAACCCCTCTGTTTTTACTCAAGATACATTCCAAAACTGGGCAAAAAATTATGCGTCTGAGTTTGCAAAGAAAGGGGGAAGGCGTAAAAAATCAGTAGGATAGAAGAAATAAAACCCTTTCAAAAAAAATAAATACCTATCTATTTTTTTAGCGTCTTTTTTTATCCCGTCATTTGTCGCACATTGTCTTCAGTTTAACTACTACTGGAGACAATCATGCAAAACCCATTACTCACTACTAAACAAGCAGCACAAATCTTAGGCGTAAGCATCGCCTTTCTGGAACGAGACCGCTGGGCAGGTGCGCGGGTGCCTTTCGTCAAAATAGGCGCTCGAGCAGTTCGCTATCGCCATAGCGATCTGCTTGCTTATATTGAATCGTGTCTGTGTCAATCCACCAGTCAGTACTGAGGTGTGTCATGCACACGTCAGTACGAGGTAGCCAAGAACTACTCACTCCCGGCGAACAGATTGCCGAAAGTATTTTAAGTTTACTGGATGAACCGGATTGTAGCGATAAACGATGGCGCGCCCCTATATTCCGGCAACTCCCCGAACGCTTTGCAGAAAATGCCGCCCATGACTACAAAGAAACCTACATCTTTGAAGGCAGGCGCAACGCCAATCAAGGTTTGCTGAGAATTTATGGAAAGCCCAACAAACACAGCATTCCACTCAATGCTTCCGATGATGATCTGCAGGCACTATCCAAACGCATAGTCATTGAAATTAAGGATTTTAGTAATTTCCTGCTCAATCGAACCGATAAAATAGCCAGTCTGTTGCACTATGCGCAAAAATATGACGTCTATCTACCCTCTTTAGATAACCCAAGTATCACAGAGAAGGGCATTTATACCCGCCTGACCGATGAAAACTGGTGGCTGCGCAGACTACGTACAACCCATGCCAGGAATCTGGAACAGGGAGCGATTCGATCCGGTTTTGTGCATCAACGTAAAGGTAAGTACGTCAGTGATGAAACCCTGCAACGGCGTAGAGAACAGAAAAAACGTAATCAACGTATCCTTGAGAGTCTACTGGCCATTAATGAAATGGATGAAGGCCTCACGCTCAGCGAATTAGCAGAGCATAGCTTGGCCAATCCACGAGTACGTCGCAGTGAATTGATGGTGCGCATCTTCGGCTTTGAATTCATTGCCAATGAATTGGGACATGCCGGTGAATTCTATACCATCACCTGCCCATCCCGAATGCATGCGCGTTTATCGGGTAGTTGCAAAGCTAATCCAAAATATGATGGCACCACACCCAAACAAGCCCAAAAATATCTTAATAAAGTCTGGTCAAGAATCCGCGCCAAACTGGATCGTGATGATCTGAACATCTATGGTTTCCGTATTTCTGAACCGCAACATGACGGTACACCGCACTGGCATATGCTGGTATTTATGCCACCGGAACACAGCGAGAAAGTGCGCAAGATTTTTCAACACTATGCCCTAGAAACCGATGGCGATGAACCTGGTGCACTAAAACATCGCTTCACCGCTATAACCATTGATAAAAGCAAAGGTTCTGCGGTTGGCTACATAGCCAAATACATCTCCAAGAATATCGATGGTTACGGACTTGAACATGATATCGACGGCAATCCGATACAGGAAGCCGCTGAACGGGTGGAAGCCTGGGCGTCAACCTGGGGTATTCGACAGTTTCAGCAAATCGGCGGTGCACCTGTCAGCGTTTGGCGTGAATTGCGCAGAGTCAATAATGCACCTGAAGGCATTCTACAACAAGCCCAACAAGCAACCGATCAAAACAAATGGTGGCAGTTCATTCAATTGATGGGCGGCGTGACATCCAAACGAAAAGACAATCCCATCAAACTAATGAAAATAGAATCCAAAGAACTGGGAAAGTATGGTGACCCGATAGGACAAAAAATCTGCGGTGTTCAAACAGATTCCATCCAATTACCCACCCGCTTGCATCAATGGCGTATTGAACGATGTGCAGTAAACACAGAACAACCTGAACGGCGAAACGCAAAGCGCCCGAGTGGGAGCGGCAGCGACCGCGAGGACGCATTTGCGGCGCAGCCGCCTTGGAGTTCTGTCAATAACTGTACGCAAGACATCAATAAATAGGCAGTTACTTTATGTAAGTCCGCCTATTCTTTATTTAGTGCTACCCTTTTGGAGGGTAAGGATCTTTGCCATAAGTATTGCGTTCACGTATCTGCCCGTTAGTGCCGTGAATCAATACTTCTGAATTTTGGTTTCGCGCGATGTCACGAGCTGCATCGAATGCTTCTTTTTGGGTATTATGCTTAGAGGTGTCACGAGAATTTCCTTCTCCACGTACTGCCCAGCCATCGGAACGTTTTACTACATGTTGGTTCTTTTTAGTCATTTCAATTTCCTTATTCAGGTTCAATATTGTTATCATATAACACATGATATAGTAATATGATACTGTATTAATACTACATATTGAGTATTTTTATATATTTGAAGTGTGTTAGGCTTTCTAACAATATATGTTAGTAGTGTTCTGCGCAGTTTAGTAAAGTTTGTTCCGCATAAAGCTGTCGCTAAATACTTAAATTGTTTCAACATCATGTGAATACTCACAGTTCAAGGGACGTTATATGCCGTTGAGATGGGAAGATATAAAAGCATTTGGTAATTCTCAAAACAATGCTTTTGAAGAATTGGTTTGCCAATTGGCAAGAGCTGAGGATATAAATGGGAAAAAAGAATTTTATCGTGTAGCTGCACCAGACGGCGGTGTTGAAGCGTATTGCGTTATGGAAAATGGCGATGAGTACGGTTGGCAAGCAAAATACTTTCTTTCAATGGGAAATTCTCAGTGGAGTCAATTAAAAGAATCTTTTGAAACTGCCTTAAAAACCCACTCGAATCTAAAAAAATATTTTGTTTGTATTCCATTAGATAGACAAGATCCTAGGCAGCCTAATAAGAAATGGTTTATGGATAAATGGAATGAGAAAGTAGTTGAATGGACTAATTATGCTAGTGCACATGGCAAATCAATCGAGTTTGAATACTGGGGTAGTTCTGAACTTATTCACAGACTATCTCTAGAAAAGCAGGCTGGCAGGAAGTTATTTTGGTTTTCACTTGAGGAATTTTCAGAAAAATGGTTCGTATCACATATTGACAGCAGTATCAATAACTTAGGTAATCGTTATACACCAGAGTTAAATGTTGAACTTGAGATAGCTAAGAATTTTGATGCAATTAGTAAAAATGATGCCTTTCGCGAAAATGTAAAAGAACATTTTCATAAATTTTTATTAAGTATCAAAAAAGCCTCCACTCATTTGCAGAATAATTTAATTACAAATGAAACGAATTTAAAACAGCTAGATACTGCCATCAATAATATTAAATTTGTTTTTTCATTATCGCAAAGAAAAGAATTAATTCAGATTGATATTGATTCTTTGAAAAAGGATATTGAAATAATTGAAAAGATATTTTCTGAAAGTTATAACCATGTTCACGCTCATCTGAGGGATAAGGAAGGAAAAGAATCTGTTAGTAACATAAAACATACAATATACGAATCACTTAAGGCAATAAATGAATTCGCTAATTTCATCCAAAGCACAATATTAAAGTTAGCAAATTATCCCGTACTTATGCTTACCGGACAGGCTGGTATTGGAAAATCGCACTTACTAGCAGATGTAGCATTGAATAGGATAAATGAGAACAAATCTTGCATATTATTGTTGGGGCAACACTTCACGTCCGATGAATCACCATGGACTCAGATTCTCCACAATTTACTTAGACTTGATTGTAGCGAAAGAGAATTTCTGGGTGCTCTAAATGCCAAAGCTGAGGCGCAGGGAGAAAGATTGTTATTTTTCATTGATGCAATCAATGAAGGGCGAGGCAAATATTTCTGGCGTGATCATGTTAATGGCTTTATTAGTAATTTTTCAAAATACCCATGGATTGGCTTAGTACTTAGTGTTAGATCCTCATATGAGTCATTATTAATACCAGACAATTTAATCTCTAGGTATGGAATATCTAGGATTGAACATTTTGGTTTTGATGGTCTGGAGTATCGGGCAGCGAGTTTTTTCTTTTCTCAATATTGCATTGAGCATCCAAGCATACCACTGCTACATCCTGAATTTAGAAATCCTTTATTTCTTAAGCTATTTTGTGAAGGATTAAGAAGATCAAGTTTAACCAGGGTACCTAAAGGATATGGAGGCATAAGCAGTATCATTGATTTCTTTATTAAAAGTATTGATGATAAGTTATCAGCACCGTCATTTTTTGATTACCCATCTGGCCGGGGAGTTATAAAAAAAGTCATTGAAGAGCTTATTAAACACAAGTTAGAAAATGCACTCAGCTTTATTACCTATGAAGAAGCTTTTTCTATCGCAGACCAAGCATTATCTAAATTTAGTAATAAAAAACAATTTCTGGAAGCTCTGATATCCGAGGGTATTCTTTCCAAGAATATGTTTTGGATAAAAGATGATAAAAATGAAGAAGGTGTTTATTTCGCTTATGAGCGATTTGAAGATCACCTAACGACATTATATTTGTTGGATAAAAATCTTGAAGCTAATAAACTAAAAAGTCTTTTTCGTAAAAATGGAAAGTTGTATCGCTATATCAAAGACTCCTATCTTTCACAAGGTATCCTGGAATCATTATCCATTCAAATACCTGAAAGAACTGGAAAGGAGTTATATGAATTACTCGAAGAAAAACAGAAATGCTCTATAAATATAATTGAGTCATTTATCTATAGTTTGATTTGGAGAAAACCGGAAACAATAAAAGAAAATACCAAGGAATATATAAATACATATGTTTTGAGAAATAAACGCACATTTGAGTCGTTCTTCCAGATGATTTATACCGTAGCTACTGACCCAGATCATTTTTACAACGCTGATCGACTTCATCATTATTTGATGCAATTTTCAATGGCTGACAGAGATGCATTCTGGACGACCTACCTCCATGATCAGTATTACCACGAAAGCGCAATTTTCAGACTCATTGACTGGGCCCGATTAGAAGAAGATAAATCATATTTGTCTAACATATCACGGCTGTTAGCAGCCAAGGCGTTAGCATGGCTTTTCACAAGTTCCAACTTAATACTGAGAGACTCAGCAACCGAAGCGCTAACCGCTTTATTAGAAAATAATATCTCAACAATTACAGAATTATTAGTGGCATTTAAAAGCGTTAATGATCCATATGTGCTTGAGCGCATTCTTGCAGCAGCTTATGGCGCTGTTTTGCGATCCACCAAACTAGAAGAACTTAAGGATTTTTCGGAATATATCGTGGAAACAATATTTACAGCCAAGGAAGTTTATCCAAATGTTTTGGTTAGAGATTACGCAAGAAATATAGTTGAATATGCACAATATAACAAATGCATATCCTTAGAAGACATGGTAATTGTCCGTCCGCCATACAGAAGCTTTTTTCCTTCCGCTTTTCCGAGTAATGAAGAAATTGATGGTTATAAATATAATTACAACTCAACTGATTTTCAAGATCATTACTGGGGACAAAACGCAATATTAAACTCAATGGTTACGGAGTATGGACGGGGTATTTGCGGGTATGGTGATTTTGGACGATACACCTTCGAGTCTGCTGTAGACAGTTGGGAAGACTTCGATCCAAATGATCTAAGTAACTATGCTTGTAAATTAATATTTGAAAATTATGGATATAATGTTGAGAAGCATGGGAAGTTTGACAGATGTGCGTGGAAGGGTGATAGAAATGAAAACAAAAAAGAAAGGATTGGCAAGAAATATCAGTGGATTGCATTATATGAAATTCTAGCACGCATTTCTGACAATCATAAAATGATTGATGAATCAACGAGATGGGGGGAAGATAAGCAATATGTGTGGTATCAGGGACCCTGGAATCCTTTTGTTAGAAATATTGATCCGACATTTATAAGCGGTAGAAAAATTAAAAAATTGCAATTTTTAGAAGATCCTCCTGCTTATAAAGATTGGAATTATACACATGAGAAATGGTTAATCAGTAATCTAGAATTACCCAGACCGGAAAATCTTATAACTATTAAAGATTCCGATAATACTGAATGGTTGATATTAGACAAGCATCTTCAATGGGAAGAACCTGTTCCTATCGGGCAAGATAAATATGAACATCCTTATAAACATCTGTGGTATCAGATTAGAAGTTATTTCGTGAAGGAAGAAGAAGCAGAGAGCTTAATCAAGTGGACAAAAGACCAACATGTTAGGAGCGATTCTTTTCCTGATCGCCGTAACCGATATGAAATTTTTACTCGCGAATATTATTGGTCACCAGCATACAAAGCTTTTGAGAGTTCGTACTATGGCGGAGAGGAATGGCAGGAAGTTTATAATCGAAAAGAACGAAGTAAAGTGATAGCGCGTGTGATGCCGACATCAGAAAGCTATTTCTGGGAAACTGGTTCAAATAGTTTAAGACCTCCATCGCACCTAGTGCCCTGCAAGCCAATGTTTTTTGGCATGAAGCTTAAGTATTCAAGAAATGTTGGGGAATGGCTGGATGAATATGATCAGATCGTGTGTTTCGATTCATCGATCGGCGGTGAAGGAGACTCTTCAGATTTGATAGTTAATAAAAAATATCTAGAAGATTTTCTGAAACGAAACAAGTTAAAGATAATCTGGACTTGCTCAGGAGACAAAAATATCTACGGAACTTCTTTTGCTGGAAAAGGGTATCCAAAATGGTTGGAGCTTTGGGGTATCTATACTTTGAATGGTGGGCGTGTTGTAGGTGAAATAAGACCTATTATTCGAAATGCTTAACATTTTTTTCTGATGTTATCAAAAATTATCTTAACAAAATTTGAAGCAGCTTTTTACTCATTTCTCGTATACATAGTGTCTACATTAATATTTATCACTTGCATATTTATTTATAACTTATTGTTTTTATGGTGCCGAAACCAAGAATAGAACTCGGGACCTTCTGATTACAAATTTGACTTGCTTCGGAGTCGGATTTTCTAAAACAAATTTCCATTTGCCTTTTATATCTGCTTTACTGTCTACATAGTGTCTACATAAATCAGATACTCTTATTTAATTTGTTGCAACCTATTGAATTATTGGTGCTGTTGCGCAGAATCGAACTGCGGACCTACTGATTACGAATCAAATGTAATCAATATTCTGCAATACATCACAACAAACTAAAACTATTCAGAAGTGTCCGGAGATTTAATTGAATAGATTCAGTTGGTTATTATTGTTCGACATGGTTATTTGCACATCGGTATTTTTAACCAATTGATCGATAGGTATTTTTTCGAAAAGAGTTAGGCTTAAAA